>NZ_JAFMOZ010000133.1:0-130115 GCF_019049615.1 Rahnella sp. BCC 1045
AGGAATTAGGGTAGTGATTTTTGGTGTCGAATTCATATTTCCTTCAGGATAGAAGAAACTGACCTGGATAGCTCCCTTGTCAGTTATAGCAATACTTTTAGTCACTGTAGTACCATAGTTATTAGTTTTACTTGATATAGGAACACCATTGCTAGCTGCCTGATTAAATACCTTGATCAAAGCTTGCTCATTGTTTATACCTAAAGTATTAAGATCTTTCATGTTTTGGGCAGATCTCTGGACATTGTGTGGATTCCCAGTTGTCACTTTGCCAAAGAAATAGTCAAATTTGCTTGGATCAACATTGTAACCCTGAGGCGATAATTGCTTACTATCGTTTCCAGCCCCAATATCGGTAGATGGTTCTTTAGCCCGAGTCTTCCAGATCCCGGCAGCGATCCCCGCCGCACTGGTTCCTGCCACAAGTGCCAGAGAGTTTATCGCAAGTTGCTTAGCTTCCGGCGAATCACCAGACATTAACGCATTGTGAATAGCTATGTTTCTGTCTGCTTCAAGCTGGATGGTTGTTACCTGAAGAATAGATAGTTCGTTCTGTTCTTCCGGAGTTAAGCCGCCATTAACACGTGCCTTTTCTAATAACTCGTTTGCACGTTTGGCATATTCAGCCTGTATAAGGCCAACTTCGTTAGCCTTATCTACACAGTTCTTGGAGCCTTTACATTCAACAACACTTTCATGTTGTTCGGCATTAATTTTCTTGTACTTATCAATAACGCCGTTTTCACAAGCAGAACTACCCTGGCACTGCGCCATCTCCTGAGAACGTGACTTGTTTTCAGCAACACTCAGCGCATTATTCTCAACGTCACTTCTGACTTTCTCTTATTCGAACCGGGCGAACGTGAGCCTGAAGATGATATGAAGTTACGTTTTGAAGCGCTGGCGGCGATGTCTGTCGAAGACCAGGAAGTGGCTAAAGCGGTACTTGATGCGATGATTGTAAAAAGCCAGGTCACACAGACCGTGGCGCGCGTCAGCAAAGCGACGGCTAAAGGAAAGAACTAATGTAATTAGCGCGGTCAGTCAGTGTCACGAGCACTGACTGACCGCTCATCACCACCAACTATCGAGGAGTTGATCATGACTGAACGCGATTCTACGTCAGAACCCGCCACACCCCAAGCCCGTCAGAGTATTGTGGGTTATCGCCCTAACCACGGGCAACCCGATCCGTATCCGCAGATCACCCTCAAGGGCCGCTGGCTCGGGCAACTCGGTTTTACTACGGGGCAGAAGCTGGAGGTGATCACACAGCCGGGACAGCTGATCATCCGGCTGGCGACTGAAGCGTAATTAGCTGACGTATAACGTAAAATCCCGCCAACAAGGGCGGGATTTTAATGACTAATAGAAGTCTGGGTCTATTCGACCTTCCGCTTTCAGGATCTCAAGAAAGCGTTTGTAGGATACCTCATCCAATCCAAGTAAATCGTCCAGCAGTTTCTCTTTGATCAGGGCCCAATGGTAAATTCCACATGCATTATTATGAAAATAAACCGCCTCAAAATTTAAGTCAGAATCAATTACAGTAACTTCTGACGCTTTATACGCTGCAAGCCCGCCATAGTTTCTTGGGAATCCCAAAAACACAGTTTCATTTCCAAACCAATAAATTGAGAATATATCGATTATCTCACCGTCTTTTTCTTGTAATTTCATTTAACTTTATCCTTTATTGAATCGATCACTTTAGACGGATCTGCCTGTATTCTTTGCGGTGTTGTAATTTTCATATCATAGGCTTGCCCAGTATTAGAGTTGTACTGGTAATGTATTGTTATTGTTGAGCCATCCGCGAGTTTTTGCTTTGCTTCCATCTTTTGGAATCCTGCTGACTGAGGGAAACGAGGATCATTATTCATTCCCTCCAATTTAACACCACCTGTAGGATTAGCCTTAACCCCATTCCACAAGACTTTCTCATTCAGATCTCTCGGGAACGGATTCTGTATCCCCTTAGCCGTCGTGATGTATTCTGCATTATTGATTAACTGCTGCTGCTCTTTTGTCAATGAAGACAAACCAGATGTTGAGTTGCTACTGAGCGGTTTATCGACTGTCAACGCTATGATAACTGAGGCAAGGATCCCTTTATTGAGATTGTTTTCATGCAGTTGCGTGTTATTCGCTACAGGTTCCAGTTCTGAGATGGAATAAGCTGCCAGTTCCTGACACTGCGCGGTACATTCTGGTGAAGCAGCAAGAGCTTTTAAATCTGCCAGTGCACCTTTCTGATCTGCTACTGATATTCCAGTAGATAACGCCTGTTTCTGATTCTCTGCATCCCGTTTTTTCAGGTCTGCCAGGACTTGTTCCTTCTCAGCATCAGTCTTCGCAGCGGCATAATTCTCAGTGAAGGTTTTGATGTCCTTATCACTCAGATAATTATTCTCAACAACTATTGTTAAAGATTTCAAACCCGCTTTATCTGCCAGATGACCATCACCGCGTACAGTAAGCCATATTCTGGTCATCAGGCAGGTACAATTCCGCTATGACTGCCTGAAGTGTGGCCGGGGCTGGCTTTTAAAAGTTAAAATCCCAACCGCAAGAGATTGGGATTTTCAGATCATAAAAGTAGTTTAGCCAGTAAACTGTTTACTTTTTCTGTATCTTCAGGATGCAGCAGAAGATACCTTTCACATGCCAGACGGACGTACTGATAGCAGGTTTCTTCGCTAACAATGACAGTATCTGCTTCAGAAGCGGGATAGCCGACGGCAAATTCAACGCCTTCAAAATGTTCGCTTTCATCATAACTTTCCATATCTGGAAAATTACAATAAGCACCATCAACATTTAACGTCCATTTTTTAGATAGTAATTCTAAAGCATCCAAAAATTTACCATCTTCATACATTCTTTCAAAATAGGATATAACGACTAAATTAAGCCCGTTATCTACATCCTGTTGACTAAATAATTCTTTTCTCATCGTTCACCTCAGTTAGGATGGAAGTTACGCACAGTTCCAGTAGTTCTATCCACGTAAATTCTGAAGTTAACCCCATCAACCGATACGTTGGCCTGGCCATTTTTGCTAGCCATAGCATCTTTGTAGCCTTTAGCCGCAGCTTGTTGACCAAGCTCTAATATTTTCTGGTCAGAGAATAACTTAGGATCGTAGATAGTCTTAGTTTCAGTAGTCGCTTTATAATCTCCGGTAAGATTTCCTGCCCGATCTTTTGTCGGTATTAAATATTTCACCTCAGTAATACCTTTTACGCCAGTAGGCGTCTCACTGACGATTTTTACATTGTATTCTTTAGCAGCATCGTAAAACGCATTGGAATTATGCCCCCCTGAGATTCCATTTTTCTGTGTAAATCCATCTACCATAGATAAATGTTTCGGTTGGTCGATGCGGAAGTTAATGCCTGAAGGATAGATGACGATGTTTCTAGTCATTACTCCTATTTTGCTGACCACAGCCGCACCCAGCACAGGTTTCAGCGAGGATGCGATCATCTGCATTCCGTCATAGGTTTCGACATAATTCTCTGCCGTCACCTTATCAACCCCAAGCTGCGACATGGCATAATTCGCCATCGCATCCTTCACCTGCTGCTGATTCTGTGCATCAACGCTGGTGAAATTCAGCAGGTTTACTATCTGACCATAAGCGTCCGGATACATCTGGCTGACTTTGTTATTGTAGTTCCCTGTTTCGTACTCACCTTTGGCCGCTATGACCTCCAGCCTTGCACTCGCACAGGCCGCACTTCCGGCATTGCCATTGCTACATGCATCAATAACCTTCTTATCGCTAGCGATATCTTTCTCACGCAGTTCATTGATGGTCTGCTGTGCCTGCTCACGTTCCGCAAGGTTTGAACTGTTAAGTTTCTGCTTAGCCAGCTCGAGCTCTGTCTTCTCCGACACGTGCAGATAGTTATTCTCAACCTCATTCTTCCCAGCCTTCGCCCCATCAATCGCCGAGCTAACATCTCCGCCAACAACGCCGCCTGCGATCCCTGAAGCTAAGGTGGCCAGAGCCACAACACCTTGTTTTTCCTCCTCTGTCAGGTCTTTGATGTCTTTGCCCGGATAGAGCTGGTCGGCGATGTATTTCGCGCCTGCGGCGGAAAGCCCCGCGCCCGCAGCCCCGGCTGCCGCATTTCCGCCCTGCATTTCGGCGACGATGGCGCCGGCGAGGGCGTGGCTGATGATGCGTTCGGCACCTTCGGCGGTGTTATTTTTGATGAACTCGGCCATGTACGGCGCGGCGGCTCCGGCGACGGCGGAACTCCAGTCGCCGCCCGTCAGGCCCTGTATGGCGGCTGTGATGGCCTGAATCGCCTGCTGTTTGTAGCTGCCGGTGCCGTATTCGTTCATCGCCGCTTTGTAGGCGTCGGTATTTTCCAGCGTTTCGTTGTAGGCGTCCCACTCGCTTTGCTCTGCGCCTTTGGTCGGCGTCGGCGGCAATTTGCCTTCTTTTGCCAGCTGCTCCTTGGCGGCTTCCTGCGCGGCGATTTTGCCTTCGGTGCGTACGATGTCCGCGACCTGCGAGCCGATCTGCGCGATGGCGCGGTTTTCGTCGATGTGCTGCTGTTCTTTTGCGGCGTCGAAAATCGGGGCGAGGGTGCTGTGCGCGTTGTCGGTGTCGCGGCTTAAGTTGGCGATATCCTGTTTTTGTGCGTTCGGGTCGCGGATAACAATCGTGCCACCGGCGATGGCGGAGCCGGTAGTGCTGGAGGCTGAACCGTCGCCGTTGAGCCCGGCGAGCATGGCGTTGGCCATGTTGCCCATGAACTGCGACGTTGAGTTGCCGCTTGAACTCATGCTGATACTGCTGCTGTCGACGCTGTAGCTGGCTTCGTTGTGGATGTCGTTCCAGCCGAGCGTGCCGGTGTCGAGGCGGTTTTTGTCGGCGCTGGCACCGGAGGCAATGACGCCGCCGTTGAGCTGGGTGTGATTGCCGGCGGTGATGTCGAACCCGCCGTTGCCCGCGAACATACCGCTCTGGTCGGTGACGCTGGCGTAGTCCGAGTTCATTTTGTCCTGCGACAGGCTGATGTAGCCGCTGCCGCCGCCGCCGCCCCAGGTAAAGCTGCCGCCCGCGGCGGCGCTTTGCTGCTTCGAATCGTAGTGGTCGGTATCCTGCAAACTCTCAATGATCAGGTTGTGGCCGATGTCGGCGGTGATTTGTTCACCGGACACCTGCGCGCCTTTAATGTTCAGGTCGTTACCGGCGCTGATGTTGAGGTTCCCGCCTGCGCCCACTTCTGAGTTAGTCCAGGTGGTGCCGTCACCGTGGTTTTTGCCAGCGGCGGCGTTGACGTCGGCGAAGACGCTGATCCCCGCCTTGTCATTACTGACGCCAAAACTGATGCCGATATCGCCACCGGCGCTGGAGTTTTTACCGGTGGTTTTTTGGGTGTTATCCGCAGCCAGCAGGTTGATGTCGTCGGTGGCGAACAGGTTCAGGTCACCGTCGGCTTTGACTTTGCTGCCAATGACGTTGAGATCGCCGTCCCGCGCTTCAATCGTGGCGTTGCCGCCTGCCATCACCGTGGAACCGGTGGCGGCATGCTGATCGGTGATCTGCTCGGAGCGGCTTTCCTGATGGCTGATGGACGCGGCAATGCCGATAAAGCTGTTATTGCCGCCGTTGTTGCCGTCGAGCTGCGTACCCTGATACGCCTGATAACCGTTCAGCGCAGCTTTGATGCCGTCGAGTGCTGCCATGCGTCCGCTGTCGTCGTCACTGGCGCTTTGGGCGGCGGTGTAGACGCTGTTTACGGCGCCACCGGCGGTACCGGCGAGGGTAATGTTCAGACCGGTAGTTTTTTGCTCGAAGGTTTCTTTGCGGTGAAGCGCGTCCTGACCGGGGTCGATCTGCACGTTTTTGCCACTGATCAGCATGTCTTCGCTGGCGATAATGTCTGAACCGCTGACGTGTACATTGTTGCCCGCCATCACCGTGACGTCGCCGCCAAGGCTGCCGACGGAGCTGGCGCTCTGGCTTTGCGTGGTGCCGTCTTCGTTGACGCGGTGGCTGGTTTCAGTGGTGCCGATGGTGAATCCCAGCCCGCCGCCGCTGAACAGGCCGCTCTTTTTCTTCTCGTCGAGACGATAGGACGACTGCTCTTCGGTGGACGCCAGAATGTTAATGTTGTTACCCGCCAGCAGGCTGACGTTGTGATCACCGATAATGCTTGAGCCGTTGACGTTGAGGTCATGGCCTGCGGTCATCGAAACGTTGTCGCCGCCAAGTTCCGAGCCTTTCTCGTGAGTGGCGTAATCCTCGCGCACCGTATGAGTGGTGGTTTTGGAGAACATTCCGCCCGAGGTTTTGGTCTGTTCGAAGAAGGAATAATCGCTTTCGGTGACGCTGTTCAGGGTGATGTCGCGCCCGGCGGTGACCGCCAGATTTCCCGTGGCATCGACCTGTGCGCCGTTAAAGGTCGCGTCCTGGCCCGCCTGAATATGGGTGTTTCCACCGCTTACCAGTTCGGTGCTTTGCTGGCGAATCGTCTCTTCGACCTGCTGCTTTTTGTTGCCGTGCGATTCGCTATAGCTGCTGATTTCTTCTGCGTTGAGATTGATATCGCGACCGGCGGCCAGCGTGGCGTCTTCCCCGGCTTTCATGCTGGCTGCCTGAGAATTGAGGTCACGCCCCGCGACCAACGCTAAATCGCCGCCCGCAGTAATCGTGGTGTTATCCACCAGATCGAGACGCTGTTCTGTCTTGTTGGTTTTGCTGTGTGCGTTCTGTTCCTGCGTTTGCAGGTTAATGTCGTTCCCGGCTTTGAGCGCCGCATCGCCTTCTGCGGTGACCTGGCTGGCACTGATATTCAGGTCATGACCGGCCTGCATCGCGAGATCGCCGCGGGAAGAAATCTGGCTGGCCTGCGTGTCGCTGCTTTCGGTCAGCGTATTTTTACCGCGTGAACTGTGCTGTTCGAGGTCACGGGTCTCAAGCGCGGCGATATTGATATCGCCCAGCGCCTGCAGGGTGAGATCGCCGCCTGAAGTGAGGTTTGCCCCGGTGATGTCGATGTTTTTACCGGCGTACATCGTCAGCGAGTCGCCTGCGGATATTGATGCAATATCGCCGATGTCGGTGTGCGAGAAGGCAAGGCTGTCGCGACCGGATTTTCCGCTAATGCTCCACTGGTTGGTCAGCGTCTGGTTAATGATGCTGCCGTTGTAGCTGATAAGTTGTACGCCCTGACCGCTGAGACTTGAGCCGATGTTGCTGATATCGCCCGTCGCAAACAGGCTGAGATCGCCACCGGCTTTCATCAGGCCCGCGTCGAGGTTATCGATCGTGCTCTGGCTGGAGACGTAAAGGCCGCTGTTGGCCTGCAGGGTTGAACCGCTGTTGGTGATGCTGCCACCGGCCAGCCCGACGTTGTTCCCGGCGATGACGCTGCCGCTGGCTGGCGCGACATCTTTCGGGGAAAGATACAGTCTTGGCACCAGCACGTTCTGGCCGTTTACGACGGCGTTTTCCCACCACAGGATACTTTTATCCAGCGAGGCGATTTGGTCGCGGGTCAGTGCGACGCCAAATGCCAGCCCGAGGGAGTGCTGTGCGCTGGCGGCGTTGTCCATCAGGTATTGCATCTGCGCCAGATCGGATCCGAAACCGCTGATATAGCGGCTGCCGGTGGCGTTGATTAATGCGTTGCTGACGTAACGGGTATCAAAAGCCGCATCGCCCAGGAAACGATAATCGTAGTCCGGGTGAAGATTGAGGCGGTCGAGGAAATACGCCGAGCCGATAAAGCTGTTTTCATCGGTGTACTGGCGTCCCGTCTCGCGTGGGACAACCGGCGCCGTCATGCCCTGCATGGCATAGATTTCGTTGAACAGGTTGTTATCGAGTTGCCCGAGTCCGTCCAGTTTCGGGTTGGTGACGATCAGATACGGGCTTTTCGGATCGGCATTAATGACGAAATAACCGTTGCTGCTGGTGGGCAGCGGGTAATCACCGGTGTTGAGCGCTGTGCCGCCGCCCAGTGCCTGAATCGTATCTGCAACGTGGTCGCGCCACTGCGGAGAATTGATATCCGTGCCGGAGGTCTGCGGTAAATCCTGCATTTTTTCACCGGCAAATTCCGTCGGTGCGCTGAGGGTGCTGAGCGCCGGAGCTACCAGATTATGGCTGATGCTGCCCGCGCTGGCGGTGGTGGTGGTATTGCTGATATCGCTGAAGAAATTAGCAATCAGATTGCCACCGGCCTGAATAACGGCGCGGTAGGAATATCCGCCGTTGCTCGTTTCATAAACCGGTGCGCCCGAAAGCTCGAAACGCAGCGTGCCGGAAGAGGCGAACTGATTACCGTATTCCGAGGCTGAAATTCCCTCACGGCAGCCTGAAGCTTTCGTGCACGTATAGGAATAAGTCTGGTACTTCGAAACTGTGCCGGTCTCGAGAGAGTTGTTGTTCAGCTGGCCGCCGCTCAGCGACATGTTTCCGCCCGCAAGAATATCGCTGGCGTTGTTATCCAGCACGCTGGCCTGAACTGTGAGATCCCTGCCTGCCGCAATTCTGCCCGCGCTGCCATCAGCGTGAGCCGTGACCGATTCGTCACTGACTAATACTTTCTGGTTGGCCAGAGACGGGCTGACCACAACGTAATAATAGGTGGTGCAGTGGTCGTTCACGCCGCCGCCGCACAGGGTGCCCTTATCAAAACTCAGGGAATCCGGGTCGAGATCCCGCCATAACACATCGATATAAGCCTGATCGCCGGAAACATAGTCGTGGGTTTCTTTGGAGAAACTCAGCCCGTCCCGCTCATTAAGCAGATGCCCGGTGTAAATACTGATATCACCGTGAGTGGTCTCGATATTGCCTGAACGGTTTACGACTTCGGTATTCGCGCTGCCGCGGGCATCTTTCATCATCCACAGGCTGTTGCCCGCCAGAATGTCGCCTTTCAGGTTGTGGATGGCGTCCGCGAGTAGCGTCATGTCGCTGGCGGAATAGAGCAGGGCAGTGTTGGTTAGTGTGCTGGCGGCGCTGAGCAGCAGGTCGCCGGTGGTGCCGATAAAGCCGTTGTTGGCGATAGCGCCGCGGCTTGTCAGGCTGACGTCGCCGCCCGATTGCAGGCTGCCGTTATTGGCCTGAGTGATGCTGCCCGCATTCACGGTGAACGCGCCGTTGCCGCCGGTCAGGATGCCCTGATTGCTGAACATCCCGCTACTGCTCAGGGCAACACTTTGCCCCTGCAATGTACCGTTTTGCGTGAAATCGCCTTCCGTGCTGACGGAAAGATTATTTCCCGCCGCCAGCGTGCCGTTCTGAGCCAGCGCATCCAGCAAGGTGAGGGTGATGTTGCCCAGCGCGACAATCTGACCGGACTGGGTCAGGGCGCGGCTGTTAAGCGTGATATCACCGGCGCTGAACAGTTTGGCTGCGGCGCTGTTGCTGAGATTTTGCGACTGAATATTCAGGCTTTGTGTGGCGAAGAGTGTTCCGTGATTATCTATAACTGACTGATTCAGCGATAAATTTGCGGCCTGAACGAAGCCGGTGTTCGTCAGGTTCCCGCCGGTGAAGAGTGATTTTCCCTGAGCAATCAGGGTGCCGCTGTTGGTCAGTGTGTCCGCGACATTGATGTTCTGGCTGTCGCTTTGCAGCCATCCGCTGTTGCGAAATTGCGGGGCGCTGAGGGTGAGTACTCCGCCGGACAGCAGGTGTCCGAGGTTATTCCCGCTTTCGGACAGGTTGAACGTAGCGTCCGTTGTGCCTTGAGCGATACCGGCGTTCGTGAAGCTGGCTGCGCTCAGGTTCAGTGAGCCGTCACTGAGCATCAGGCCGCTGGCGCGGTTATCCGCCTGACCGGAAAGCACCAGACTGGCGGCTTCGCGGGCCTGAAGCGTGCCGTCGTTGGTGAGCGTACTCGCATGCAGCGCCAGCGTGCGGGTCTGCAATTGCCCGGCGTTATCCACGGTTGCGGCATCAATGCGGGTCAGCCCGTTGCTTTGCAGTTTGCCGGACGCCTGTTGCGTCAGGTTACTTTGCAGGGTGGCGGTCAGGCTGTCGACGCCGGTGATTTCACCGCTGTTCGTTAATGTTCCGGCGGTAAGCGTCAGGTTTCTGGCGATCCATTGCCCCTGATTACCCGCCGATAACGCCTGAATAGCCGCCGCGCCGTTCGCGATCAGTTTGCCGCTTGTGGTGTTGATGAAGGTATTGGCGAGGCTGAACGTCAGCGCATCGGCGCTTTGTACGGTGCCGGTATTGGTGAAGTCCTGCGCATTGAGCAGAACGTTTACTCCCTGCCAGACGCCGTCGTTACTGACGTTTCTGGCTGTCACGGACAGCGAGCCCTGCGACAATACCGAGCCTTGCGCGGTGTTGTTCAGATCCTGTAACAGGTTCATGGCCAGGGTTTTCAGCCCGATCAGCGTGCCACTATTGGTCACCGCGTCGCTGCGGATATCCAGCGCGCTGGCCTGTACGCTGCCCTGATTGCTGAACGCGTTGCTGTTCAGGGTGACGCTGTCGCCCTGAACAATACCGTCATTGCTGAGCTGGCGGGTGTTTAGCGCCAGCGACTGGCCGCTGAGCAGTCGTCCGCTGTTCCGGTTACTGAGCGTCGTGGCGCTGATCGTCAGACCGCCGGTTCCCTGAATTGTGCCGGTATTTTCGAGGCGCTCCGTGCTCAGAATAAAATCATCCGCCAGCACCAGACCGGCGTTGGTGAACTGCGGCAGCGTCAGTTTCAGCAGGCCGCCGCTGACAATCTGCCCGTGGCTCAGGTTACTGATCGCGCCGGTATCAAATTGCAGCGCGCGGTTGCCCTGCAATATGCCGTTATTGATGAGGTTTTTCGCCGTCAGATGGATGTCATCGGCCACCACGTTGCCGTCGTTGCTGATCTGTTGCGCGTTCAGGGTGATGCTGTGTCCGGCGGTTTGACCGCTGTGCGTTAATGTTGCGGCGTGGACCGTAATATCGCCTTTGGCGGCCTCCGTGCCCTGTAAATCCGCCGATTGGGTTGCGGTCAGAGACAAGTCTTTTTGTGCCTGCAACTGCGCGGTTTTGCCGGTGATAACGCGGTTGCCAGCGCTGAGCGTCAGTGAGCCCAGTGCAGCGAGTTGTCCGTCGATTTGCGCGTCAGTCAGAGTCAGGGCGATGTCGCCGTCACTGGTGAGTAAGCTGCCGTTAGCGCTGGTAAAACGGTCGCCATTGAGTGAAACGTGCTGGCCGCCTTTTGCCATTCCCGCGAGTGCGAGCGAACCGGTGTTGAGAATAAGATTACGGCCTGCAAGCAGTTGCCCGGTGTTTGCCACCGTCAGCGCGTTGCCGGAAAACGTCAGATCCTGCTGTGCGCTGAGAATTCCGCCGAGCTGCACATCCCTCGCATTGAGCGCCAGAGAGCCGCCCGCCAGCGTATGTCCGCCGTTATTGAAGGTGTCGAGATTCAGGGCCAGATCGCTTTGCGACTGCACACTTCCCAGGTTGTTAAACGCCGTTCCGCTCAGGGTTACGCTGCGGTTGGCGGCGATATTACCCTGATTCGTCAGCGTCGGGCTGCTGATGCGGACATCCTGCCCGGCGGTGAGCTGACCTTTCCAGTCGGTGTTTTTGCTCTGCGCCAGTTCGACGTCGCGCTGTGCATCAATTTTCGTTGCGGCATCGGTGGTCAGTTCGCTGCTGGCAAGGCGCACGTTCTGGCCCGCCGTCATCTGCGCGCCGTTCGCCACTAACTTGCCGCCGCTGGTTAGGGTGAGATTTTCGTTGCCGGCAATCGTGGCGTTTTGCAGCTGAACGTCGCCTCGTCCGGTGAGCGCCACCGACTGTGCCTTATGGCTGCCGCTGAGCTGGATTTCCTGTGCGGTGGCAGTGAGATTGCCCGCCGCGGCGCTGTTGCTGAGCGTCAGTTTTCCGCTGGCATCCAGCTGCATATCGCCTTCGCGGGCGTTGATATTATTGAGGTTGACGCCCACGCCCGTTTCGCTGGAAACCAGCCGGATGCGGTTGGCGTACATTCCGCCGAGCGCGCCGGTATCGATGGCGACATGCGGGGCATTGCCCTGACCGGCAACTGGCGTGACGTTGCCGCGCGCATCGACGCGGTTGGCCCCGGCGATCACGGTCAGATCTTGGGCGCTGAGTTTGGCGTTAATTTCCGTGGCGCGGGAAATCAGCGAGAAATAGCCGGTCTGGCTGGCGTCGAGCCCTTTGCCTTCGACGGTGATTGCGCCCTGCGTGACGTCAATGGACTGAAGGTTGCCGTCGGCACCCATAACCGGTTTGCCGGTGGTCAGCGTGGCATTGGGCGTATTAATAAATCCGCAGCCGTTACAGGTGATCCCGTACGGGTTGGCGACCATCACGCTGGCGTTTTTGCCCGCGACTTCCATGTAGCCGTTGAGCTGCGAGCGGTTCGCCGAGGTGACTTCGTTGATGATGGCTTTGGCTTCGTTACCGGCTTTCAGGTTGGGGTTGTTCTGAATCAAACCGCCGAGCTGGCTTTGGGTCAGGCGGTCCGTGCTGTTATTGAGAATTAACCCTTCGCTGCCCACGTTGAAATTCTGGTACTGGTTATGCGAAACGCCCGCCTGATTAGGCGTGGCGATGTTAACAACCGGCACGCCGTTGGCGGCCTGATCGACCTGCGTCGCCCCGGTTGCCGCCTGTACACCAGCGGCCAGCGCGGGCATTACCGGCTGGAAAACAAGCAGCGAACTGAGCGCATAAGTGGTCAGGCGACGCCACGCAGAAACGGGCGGTAACGTAGAGTTTTTCACGGTCGATATCCTTATCGGGGTTACAGCACGAAGTTCAGGCGGTAATGAACGGCAACGCGATCAGGGGCTAAATCACCCGGATAACGCAGGGGCCAGCCGACGGTAAACTGGCTGGAAAAATAACGTGCGCTGCTGTTCAGCCCGACCGCACCACCCCACAGCGTGCCCGCTGCATTGATGTCGTGGTTATCGTGATGCAGGTAGCCGCCGTCAATGGCGGCCACGGCGGTGATTTGCCCGAACAGCGGCGCGGTGAACAGCGCGGTATTGAGTTCATTGCGCCAGTAACCGCCGTTATCGCCAGACAGGTATTGTTCTTTGAAGCCGCGCACCGAGCTTTCGCCGCCGAGGGTCAGCCGTTCGCTGCCGTACAGACGGTCGCCGGTCCACTGCCCGTAGGCGCTGGAAAGAAAGGTGATTTTCTGACTGACCGGCCGGTAGAAACTGCCGGAAACCGACCATTTGGAGAATTCTGCTTTGGGCGCATCCGCGGGTTTATGCTGATCGTCTTCCGCCCCTAACCACGGCACGCCGCGCGAGAAGGTCGGGTTGAGCGTCGACAGGCCGCCGAAAACTTTCTGGCTGTGATTAATCCCGACATTCACGTTGCTGAGTTTGCGGCTGCTGCTGGCAAGCGGTGCATCGTTAAGATAATTGCGCGCCATGTTGTTGCTGATGCCCAGCAAAACGCCGGTTTTGATATCGCTGTTACGGAACAGGACGCGGGAAAGATTCACCCGGTGCGTTTGCGAATCGCCGGAAGAGCGCCAGCCAAAGCCACGCGAACTGACCGTGCTGAGATAATCGCTGTAGCTGTAACTGTAATTGAGCAGCCAGTAGCCGTAAGGAACGCTCATTCCCGCCTGTACGCTGCGGGCATCGTGAGAGCTGGAAAAATCACTGCTGCGCGCACCGCTGACAAACCATTGATCCGCCAGACCTAACACATTGCTGGCCGTCAGCGAGCCGTTCATCTGGCCAGTTCCGGTACTTTTCTGGCCGCTGTTATCAAACCCTGCCCCGGCAGTGACCGGGAACTCCGGCGTTGCCGTCAGATTCACCACGGAAAAGCCCGGCTGCTCCGCCGGTAAGATTTCAATCTGCACCGGATTTTGCCGCAGCCGGTTGATTTGCTCCATTCCCTGTTCAATGTCGCGCAGATTAAGAATTTTGCCTTTAAGACTGGGAAATGCCATTGCCAGCATACGGTCATTGCGATGATCTAACTGAATATCCTGAAGCTTTCCTTCCATCACCCGGATATTTAACTTCCCCTGCGAGAGATCTTGCTCCGGCAGGTAGGCACGGCTGGTGATATAACCCTTCCTGATATACTCATCAGATATTTCCTGCACCAGTTGGGTAATATTCTTAATGCCTAAACACTTTCCAATAAACGGCGCGGTCAGTGCCTCTTTTTCACGTGCAGGCAAATGTTCCGACCCGGAAACGGTGATAGTAGAAACGGTAAAACAGTGAGCGTCGTTCAGTTCTGCGGGTTTCTGTACGGGCGCGGAGAGCGGCTGGCCCCGTTCGAGATCTTCACGTTGCAGCTGTTCCTGCTGGAGCCGCCCGCGTTGTTGCTGCTCAATCGAATCTCTGTCCGCCGGGCTGAGCGGAGCGGCATGCACAGAAAATCCGGCAAAAACTATTGCCAGAAATGAGAACTTAACATTCACTGTAAATATCCTTATTTACGAATTTATTATTTTAAATTATGAAATGAGATAACCAAACGGCTTTATATCAGGAAGTGATTAATTGTTCAAAGTTGTTTCTGAAAAAAACGCCTAAAAAAGTTTCTGACTGGAAAAGTCTTATTTACGATTCGGATTTTATTTAATGAGCGATATATTAATATTGATAAGTCAATTAAATAAGTTATCAGCATGAGATATTCCGAAATAAGGTGACGACTTTTCCGCACCGGCAGAACCGGCCTCTTTTGCTTTCAATCCTTTCCAAATCAACGCAAAATCTGTCTTCTTGAGCGGCGACAATAAGGGATGCGGGCGTGAATTCAGGTTTGATGGTGTTACACGGAAATCACTCAGAGGCGCTGAGGGATATTCTGGTGTCGTGGATGGCGGCGCATCCGCTGTCTCCGCTGGAAAACGAAGTGATTCTGGTGCAAAGCAACGGGATTAATCAGTGGCTGAAACTGGCGCTGGCGCGCGATGTGTCCGAAGGCGGCTGCGGGATCGCGGCTGCGCTGGATATCAAATTACCGGCGCGCTTTTTCTGGCAGGTTTACCGCGCGGTGCTGGGCAAAGATCAGGTGCCGGATTCGTCGCCGTTTGACCGCCCGCTGCTGACCTGGCGGCTGATCCGTCTGTTGCCGGAATTACTGCCTGAACCGGTTTTTGCTCCGCTTGCGCGTTTCTTAAAAGACGACGGTGATATGCGTAAGCTGCATCAGCTGGCGCAGCGTCTGGCGGATTTGTTCGATCAGTATCAGGTTTATCGCGCCGACTGGCTGGAAGACTGGGGCAACGGGCTGGACGTGCTGCGCACCAGCCGCAAAGGCAGTGAGCCGTTGCCGGAAAACCTGCTGTGGCAGCCGCAATTGTGGCGCGCTTTGCTGGCCGATGTGCCTGAAAGCGAACGGGGGACCAGCCGCGCCGCGCTGCATCAGCGTTTTCTGCAACATGCCCAAACCATTCCTGAAGACGAGCGTCCGGCCGGTCTGCCTGCGCGTCTGATTGTCTTCGGGATCTCTTCGCTGCCGCAACAATCATTAGAAGTTCTGGCCGTGCTGGGCCGCTGGACGCACATCTTTATGTGTGTGCATAACCCGTGCGAACACGACTGGAGCGATATTATTGCCGATAAAGATCTGCTGCGCGCGGAACGTGCGCGTCAGCGACGTAAACCGGGCATGCCGCAGGTGATTGCCGAAGGCGATTTACACCAGCATGCACATCCGCTGCTGGCGGCGTGGGGCAAGCAGGGGCGCGATTACATCGGCCTGCTCAATGAATATGACAACCACGAATCCTACGCGTCCACGCTCGCGCCGGTGATCCCGCGCATTGACCTGTTCACCTCCAACGGCGAAGACACTTTATTGCATCAGTTGCAGGAAGATATTCTGCAACTGCGGCCGCTGGCGGAAACGCAGAAAAAATGGCCGGAGATTGATACGCTGAAAGACGAATCCCTGCGTTTTTCGATTACGCACAGTGCCCAGCGAGAAGTGGAAGTGTTGCACGACCGCCTGCTGGCCGCACTGGCCGCCGATCCGACCCTGAAAGCGCGCGATATCATCGTGATGGTGCCGGACATTAATGGCTATGCGCCGCACATTCAGGCGGTGTTTGGCCTGATGGAACGCAGCGATCCGCGCTATATCCCGTTCACCGTGGCCGATCAGGGGCCGCGTCAGAATAACCCGCTGCTCGGTGCGCTCGAAAGCCTGCTGACGTTGCCGCAGTCGCGTTTTGCCGTCAGCGATTTACTGGATTTACTCGATGTGCCGTCGGTGCGTCAGCGATTTGGCATCGGCGAAGAACAGTTGCCGCTGCTCCACCGCTGGATAAGCGCCGCCAACGTACGCTGGGGGCTGCATGCGGAACAGCGTCAGAGTCTGGAACTGCCGCTATCGCCGGAGCAAAACAGCTGGTTCTTCGGTCTGCAACGAATGCTGCTCGGTTACGCCGTCGGCAGCGGTGACGCCTGGCAGGGCATTGAACCGCTGGACGAAATCGGCGGGCTGGAAGCGGCGCTGATTGGTCCGCTCTCGCATCTTTTAAATTGCCTGGATGAAACCTGGCGTCAGCTGTCTGAACCCGCGCCGCCGCAGGTGTGGGGCGAACGTTTGCAGGCGTTGCTGAGCGGTTATTTTGCCGAAGATGACGGCGACGACGGCTTTATTTTAGTGCGTCTGCATACCGAGCTGGAAACCTGGCTTCAGGCCTGTGAAAGCGTCAATCTTCAGGCCGCATTGCCGCTGTCTGTCGTGCGCGAACACTGGCTGGCGCAGTTCGACCAGTCCGGCCTGACGCAGCCATTCTTTGGCGGCGCCGTTACGTTTGCCACACTGATGCCGATGCGCGCTATTCCGTTCCGCCATGTCTACCTGCTGGGGATGAACGACGGTGATTACCCGCGCAACCGCGTGCCGATGGATTTTGACCTGATGGGGCGTGATTACCGGCCGGGAGACCGTTCGCGCCGTGAGGATGACCGTTATCTGTTCCTCGAAGCATTGCTGTCGGCGCGCGAACGCCTGCATATCAGCTGGGTCGGGCGCAGTATTCACGATAATACCGAACGTCCGCCGTCGGTGCTGGTGGCGCAACTGCGCGACCATCTGGCCGCGGGCTGGAAAGCACAGAACGACGGTGATCTGATTCATGCGCTCACCGCCGAACATCGCCTGCAACCCTTTAACCGCGATTACTTCAGCAAGGGCAGTGAGCTTTTCAGCTACGCCCACGAATGGCGCGCCGGGATGGACGCGGATATCAGCGCTGATGCGCCGCAGCCATTGCCGCCGGTCGGGCAGGAAGGGGCGCTTACGCTGCGTCAGCTGGCGGATTTTCTGTCCGATCCGGTGCGCAGTTTCTTCCGCCAGCGGCTGAATATTTACTTCGAACTGGAAGATGCGGGAAGTGAAGATCAGGAGCCGTTTGATATCAATGCGCTGGAAAACTGGCGTTTGCAGGATGAACTGATCCGCGCGCAGAAATGGGCGCTGGAGGCCGGAGAGTCGCGTCAGGATATTTTGCGTCAGCAGCTTGAACGCATCGAACGGCGCGGTGAACTGGCACCGGGCGAATTCGCCGCCGTGCTGAGTGAAGATCTCGCCGAGCCGATGGAGACGCTGTTCGCCAGTTATCAGAGCGTGCTTGATGAATGGCCGCAGACGCTGGCGAATGAAGCGCTGAGCGCTGAAACCGCAGGCGTGATTGTCTCGGACTGGCTCGGTGATTTACGTGCGAACGCCAGCGGGGATCGCGCCCGCGTGGTGCTGGAAAGCATTGGCATCATCAAAGACCGCAATTACCGCCTTGACCGTTTGCTTCCTTATTGGGTCGCGCATCTGGCCGGACACCTCGGCGGACAGCCGATGCACAGCATTATTATCAGTAAAAACGGGACGGCAGAATTACCGCCGCTGGAGATTGCCGACGCGCAGGCGCTCTGGGAGCAACTGATCGAAACCTGGCAACAGGGACAATTAAGGCCGTTGCCGCTGGCGGTCAAAACGGCCTTTGTCTGGCTGAAAAAAGACGGCACCGCGCAAAGCCCGCCGGACAGCGATGCCGGGCTTGCGGCCCGCGACGCCTATGAAAATCACGATCCCGCCAATATGAAATTTGGTGAACGCGACAGCAATCCGTATCTGGCACGCGCGTGGCCGGATTTCGCCACGCTGTGGTCCGGCGGCGAATTCGCCGAACTGGCGGATAAACTGCTGGCACCGCTGAAAAATCATCTTTCCCGCAGCAGCAAAAAAGGAGCGAAAGAATGAAGGAACGCATTTTTCCCTCTGCGCTGAATGTACTGAATTTCCCGCTGACAGGCAGCCGCCTGATTGAGGCCAGCGCCGGGACGGGTAAGACCTTCACCATCGCCGCGCTGTATGTGCGGCTGGTGCTTGGTCACGGTGGCGGGAACGCGTTCGGCCGCCCGCTGACACCGCCAGAAATTTTGGTGGTGACGTTTACGGATGCCGCGACCAAAGAGCTGCGCGACAGGATCCGCGAACGCTTGTCCAGAGCGGCGGCGTGCTTTCTGGAGGATCCGGACCAACCGTCGGCAGGCGACGAATTTTTGCTGAACCTGCGTGCGGAATATCCGCCGGAAGAGTGGGCGGGATGCGCGCGTAAGCTGCAACTGGCGGCGGAATGGATGGATGAATCAGCGGTCTCCACCATTCACGGCTGGTGTAACCGCATGCTCGGTGAACATGCTTTTGACAGCGACAGCCTGTTTACCCAGACGCTGGAAACTGACCAGACCGAACTGCTGATGAACGTGGTGCGCGATTACTGGCGCAGCTTCTATTTTTCCCTGCCGGAACCTGACATCAGGACGCTGCGCGCGTGGTGGCGTTCGCCGGAAGACCTGCACAAGAATGTCTCTCCGCTGCTGGAATACGCTGAGATGCTGGGTACCGACGAAACCCCTGCTGTCATTTTTGAGACAGTGAAGCAGCAAAAAGCCGCAGAGCTGAGCGAGCTGAAAGCGGGCTGGGTGCAATGGATAAAGGAGTTGAAAGTCCTCTTAGATGATGCGTCTGCTAAAAAATTGTTAAATGGGACCAAACTCCGGCCTGCCTATTATGATCCATGGTTCGACAAGCTCCATAGTTGGGCTACTTCAGATGAAATCAAACCTGAGTTAAATAGAGGCTGGGAGCGGTTAACTAATGCGGGTCTTAAAGATGCGTGGAAGGGCGAACCGCCTGCGCATCCGGCGCTGACGGCAATGGAAACACTGAAAGCGCGTCTGGAAACGTTGCCCGATGCCCGCAGCGGCCTGCTGCAACATGCCTGCCGCTGGATTGAAAACCGTTTTGACGTCGAACAGAAAAAACGGGCGCAGATGGGCTTCAACGATTTGCTGACCCGCCTTGACGCCGCGCTGCGCAGCGATAACGGCGAACGGCTGGCGGAGATTATCCGCACGCAATTCCCGGTGGTGATGATCGACGAATTTCAGGATACCGATCCGCTGCAATACCGGATTTTCGACACCGTTTACCGCGTGGCCGGAAACGCGCCGGAGCAGGGGCTGATCCTGATCGGCGACCCGAAACAGGCGATTTATGCCTTCCGCGGTGCCGACATTTATACTTATCTGCGCGCCCGTCGTGACACCGGTGGGCGTCACTACACGCTGGCGACTAACTTCCGTTCTACCCGTGCGATGGTGGCATCAGTTAACAGCGTATTTTCGCTGGCCGAAGACCGTACTGCCGGAGAAGGTGCATTCCTGTTCCGCCGTGGCGATGAAAATCAGGTGCCGTTCCTGCCGGTGGACGCTCAGGGACGCAAAGAAACCTGGGAGATTGACGGAAAAGAAGCCGCGGCCATGACCTTGTGGTATCCGGAAAATCAGACCGACGCGCTGCCGAAAATGCAATACGCCCAGCTGATGGCCGAAGGCTGCGCGACGGAAATTGTCCGTTTGCTGCGCCTCGGGCAGCAGGGCGCGGCCGGTTTCAGCCAGCCGGAAAAACCGTTTAAACCGGTCGAGCCGGGAGACATTGCCGTGCTGGTGAATACCGGTCGGGAAGCGGCGGCGATCCGCACGGCACTGTCCAAACGCGGCGTGCGCAGTGTGTACCTTTCTGACAAAGAATCCATTTTTCAAAGTGCGCAGGCGGGCGAATTGCAGTTCTGGCTGGCGGCCTGCGCCGCACCGGAAAACGATCGTCTTCTGCGCGCCGCGCTGGGCACGCCTTCGCTGCATTTAAGCTGGGAAGCGCTGGATCGCCTGAATCAGGATGAAAACGAGTGGGAACGCTACGTTCATCAGTTTCAGCAACTGCGTCTGTGCTGGCGCAAACAGGGCATTTTGCCAATGCTGCGGCGTCTGATGTGGGAGTTTGACGTACCGCGTCATCTGCTCGCGCACGGCGACGAAAGGGCGCTGACCGATTTGCTGCACCTTTCCGAATTGCTGCAACAGGCCAGCGTGCAGCTTGATGGCGAACATGCACTGATCCGCTGGCTGGCGGAGCAGTGTCAGGATGAAAATCAGGGCGGCGATGCGCGCAAGCTGCGTCTGGAAAGTGACGCAGCGCTGGTGAAAGTGGTTACCGTACATAAATCCAAAGGGCTGGAATATCCGCTGGTGTTCCTGCCGTTTGCCTGCGCATTCCGCGCGGTGAAAAAACAGGATTCGCCGCTGAAATGGCATACGCCGGAAGGTGAACTTGAAATTGCGCTGAGCGCCACGGAAGAGCTGCGCGAGCTGGCAGACCGCGAACGTCTGGGCGAGGATCTGCGTAAATTCTACGTGGCGCTGACCCGCTCGCGTTACGCGCTGTGGCTCGGCATGGCGCCGCTGAAAGAGTTTGAGAAAAGCGCGCCGGGTTACCTTTTTCACGGCGGCGAACCGGTTGAGGCTGAAGAGTTGCCCGCCAGTTTGCAGGCGCTGGAAACGGAAAATATTCAGGCGTGGCCGCTGCCGGTGCCGGTCGGCGTGGTGTACCGCAGCGAGCAGGCGTTGCCGGAGCTCGGACCGCGTCCGCCGTTGCGCACGCACAAAGGCCCGCGCTGGTGGGTATCGAGTTTTTCCGGCCTGCAAATCGCGCCGGCCGGTACTTATATTGTGCCGGAAGCGCTGAATCGTGAACCGCCGGTTGAAATCGAAAGTGCCGCGCAGGACAGCTATTTAGAAGATAAAAAGTCAGAGAACAAAGAGCCTGCCGACGGGCTTTTGCAGCCGATGACCGGTGAGAATTTATATGCTTTCCCGCGCGGGCCTGCGCCGGGTAATTTCCTGCACGGTTTGCTGGAATGGGCAGGCGATGAAGGTTTTGCCGCACTGGCGGAAAACCCGGAGCGAATCGCCGATCAGGTGGCGCGGCGCTGTAATACGCGTGGCTGGGAGCAGTGGATTGTTCCGCTGACCGGCTGGCTGACCGCATTGCTGACACAGCCGCTGGCGTTGCCGGGCGGAGAGAGTTTCACGCTGGCCGCACTGCCGCCATATCAGGTGGAAATGGAGTTCTGGTTCTCGCTATCGCAGGTGTCCACGCGGCGTCTTGATACTGTCGTTCAGCACTTCACTCTTGAGGGCGCAGAGCGCGCACCGCTGCTGGCGGAAGAGCTTAACGGCATGCTGAAAGGTTTTATCGATCTGGTATTTGAGCACAACGGGCGTTATTACGTGCTGGATTACAAATCCAACTGGCTTGGCGATGATGCCACCGGTTATGACCAGACGGCCATGACGCAGTCGATGCGGGATCACCGTTACGATTTGCAGTTCACGCTCTATTTGTTTGCGCTGCATCGCTTGCTGAAATCCCGTTTGCCGGATTACGACTACGATCGCCATATCGGCGGTGCGGTGTATTTATTCCTGCGCGGCAGCCACGCGCCGGGCAACGGGGTCTGCGTCCAGCGGCCGGATAAAGCATTAATGGAAGAACTCGACGTTCTTTTCAGCCGCACTGAGGAACGCGCATGAAAATCAACAGCCGTGAAGATATTTTAAAACTGCTGGCCAGCTGGGTGGAGTGCGGCTGGCTGCGTGAACTGGATCGCGCGCTGGTGACGTTTCTGGCAAAGGAAGTGCCGGATGCACACCCGCTTTTATTACTGGCGACGGCGCTGACCAGCTACCAGCTGGGGCGCGGCCATGTGTGTCTGGATTTACAGGCCACGCTGGCGGACAGCGCGTTTTCGCTCTCGCTTCCGCCCGATGGCGATCACTCCGATGGCGCGATTTCCCGTCCGTCGGCGGTGCTTGACGATCTGAGCCTGGAAGAGTGGATGGCGGCGCTGGTAAACCCGCAACTGGTGGGCAGCGGCGACGGCAATTCGCCGCTGGTGCTCGCCGGACATCGCCTGTATCTGCGGCGTTACTGGCAGTACGAGCAGAATGTGCGCGAGGCCGTTGAACAACGCCTGAGCCGAACACAGCTGAATGCGCTGCCTACTGAATCGCTGCGCATGTCACTCGATGCCCTGTTCCCGCAGGCCGGAAATGCAGGGCAGGTGAACTGGCAGAAACTGGCATGCGGGCTGGCGGCGGGGAGTGCGTTCAGCATTATTACCGGCGGCCCCGGCACCGGGAAAACCACCACGGTTGTGCGTCTGCTGGCGTTATTGCAGGCGCTGGCGCTGGAAGAAAACGGCCAGCCGCTGCGTATCCGGCTGGCTGCGCCGACCGGTAAAGCGGCGGCTCGTCTGAACGAATCGGTGGCCGGCGCGGTTTCCCGGTTAGATCTGCACGCGCTGAACAACGGCGATGCGGTGCGCGACAGCATTAATACCGACGTGGTGACGCTTCACCGTCTGCTCGGCAGCAGACCGGATACCCGGCATTTCCGGCATCATGCGGGCAATCCGCTGATGCTCGACGTGCTGGTGGTGGACGAAGCGTCGATGGTTGATCTGGAAATGATGGCAGCACTGCTGGCCGCACTGCCGCAGAATGCGCGCCTGATCCTGCTCGGCGATAAAGATCAGCTGGCCTCGGTGGAAGCCGGTGCGCTGCTCAGCGAGTTATGTCAGCGTGCCAGCAGCGGGCACTATCTGCCACAAACTCGTGACTGGCTGCAAAGCGTGACGGGGGAAAAAATCCCGGATGCGCTGGTCGATCCGGCGGGAACGGCGATGGATCAGGCCGTGGTGATGCTGCGCCACAGCTACCGTTTTGATGCGCAAAGCGGCATCGGACAGCTGGCGGAAGCGGTCAACGACGGCGATGTCAAAGCGCTGAAACAGGTCTGGAAACAGGGCTATGCCGATCTTGCTCAGCTTACGCTTAACGCGGATGACGATACCGAACTGCGTGACTGGGTCATTAACGGCGCGGCGGGGCGGTTTCCGGCTGCACAAAGTCGCAAAGGCGTCGAGCCGCCAGTCGGTTACCGCCATTATCTGAACGTGATGACAGATGAACGTCCGGCCGATGATGCGCCGCCGGAAGCGTTCAGCGCCTGGGCGGCGAAAGTGCTGCTGGCGTACAGTCAGTTTCAGCTGTTGTGCGCTTTGCGTGGCGGACGCTGGGGCGTGGAAGGGCTGAACCTGCGGATCGCGGAAATTCTGTATAAAGACGGGCTGCTGAAAGCATCGGTCGGTTGGTTCCCGGGGCGTCCGGTGCTGGTGACGCGCAATGATTACAGCCAGCGGCTGATGAACGGCGATATCGGTATCACGCTGGAAATTCCTCACCGGCTGGTGGATGGTTCCGTGGTGCCGGTGCTGCGCGTGGCATTTCTGACCGGCGACGGCACTCAGGATATCCGCTGGGTGATGCCGGGGCGGTTGCAGGCAGTCGAAACGGTGTTTGCCATGACAGTGCATAAATCGCAGGGTTCTGAATTTACCCATACGGCGCTGCTATTGCCGGACAATCTCAGCCCGATCCTGACACGCGAGCTGATTTACACCGGTATTACCCGCGCGCGTCATTGGTTCAGTCTGGGATGTGTGGGAGGAATTAACGCGGTGCTGCCGGAAGCCGTTCAGCGCAGGGTGCTGCGCGCCAGCGGGCTGATTAATTAAAACTCGTATTCGTGCATTTTTGCCGGTTTACGCAGCGGGCGGGCTTTCGGGCCCGCGACTTTCGTGGCTTTGTGCGGATCGCCCGCAACAAACTCCAGCGTGGGCGAGTAGTAAAAAGGCAGCCAGCCGCCGTAGCCATTCTCCCACTCCCAGCGAACCGGGCAGGGCCACAGAATGTCTTCGAACATAATGTAATAGGTCCATCGCCCGTGCGGACGACGCGGTTTGCGGTTATTCATAAGCAGACGGTCAGGCTCTTAAACATCACGGGGTATATTTTCGCCTGCACGGCATCAGGTTTCAAGCCCGCTGGCCGATTTGTTGATTATTTAATCAGCAAGACGTGACCAACAGACGTTCAGTACCGCAGCGGTTAGCCTGAATCAGGGCAAGATATTTGGGCAGGAAGGGCGGAGTGAAAACTGAAATACGGGATAAAGTCAGGGGCGGCGCATTTCTTCCAGAAAGATGAAGAACTGGCTGATCCGCAGGCTGATACTGCCGATATCAAACAAAACCATTCCCCAGACAATCATGATCAGGACTAACAGAACTTCTGCCACACGGAACATGCCGTGTTACCTCCTTGTATTCACACGGGAAATAACTTAACTCAAATTGATAGTGTGGACAACCCGTCCGGGGAGATTATCCCCAGATCATGGCGGCCCAGCGGAGGAGCATCAGCGCACCACAGATGCAAAGAAGCACCACCACCATTTTCCAGTGTTTGGCCATCATCCGTTTTGTCACCATTTTTCCTCCCTGTTTTGGGGGGCATTTAGCCCGCCATATGCTGATCGACATAGTGAACAACATGTTCTTTGAGTTCTGGCACCGTCTGATCGGCGAGCCATTCGAAGGCCATCAGCAGCAGGGCTGCTGTGGCCAGAACGGTTAAGAACAAACCCGCTTTTTTACGCGCTTCCATGGATCTCATTATTTCTAATTTGCCTGTTTTTTACTCTACCAGAACAGGCCGGGATCCGGGAAGAATTCAGGCGTCTGGTTCGGGAAAGGTTTAAGAAATTATACCTTTTGTGCCTTTCCGAAACTTTGATCCTGCGCCTGATGCGCGTGAGAATGCCGCGGGCCGGGCCTGAAGCCCTGTTTTCTGGCACACCAGGCAATCAGTAAACCGGCAACCAGCAGAATCTGCATTGCCCACGGGAAGACACCAATCCCGGCAGTTTCCAGCAGTATTCCGCCGGACAAACTGCCGCCCGCAATGGCCAGATTCCAGGCCACCACGACCATCGATTGCGCCATGTCTGCGTGTTCACCTGTGGCATCGGCAATCGCGGTTTGCAGTAACGTCGCCGCGCCGCCGAACGTCAGCCCCCAAACCGCAACACACAGCGTCACGATGAGCGCGGAGTGGCTGCTGAGCGCCAGCACCAGTGAGGTCACCGCAAACAGCGCCAGGCTGGTGAGCAATGTCTGGCGCAGACGTTTATCCACCAGCATGCCGGTCAGCCCGATTCCCGCCAGTGCGCCAATGCCAAACACCAGCAGGATTTGATCCGCATGACCGGCCAGACCGGAGAGCCGAAGGAACGGCACGATGTAGGTATAAAGCAGGTTGTGGGTCAGCATCCACAGCAGGATCACCGCCAGAATGCTGCGCACGCCCGGCATCTGAATGACCTGTCGCAGCGACTGTCGCTCTCCGGCTTCCTGACCGGGATAATCCGGCACCTTGCGCAGCACCCAGACCACCAGCAGTAACGTCATCGCAGACATCACTCCGAAGGCCATCCGCCAGCCGAGCAGCGTACCCATCCAGGTTCCCAGCGGCACGCCAACCGACAGTGCCACCGGCGTGCCCACCATGGCAACTGACAGCGCGCGCCCCTGCTGATGTGCGGGTACCATGCGCCGCGCGTAGCTGGCCAGTAATCCCCACGCCAGTCCGGCGGCGGCACCGGCCATCCAGCGGGCAAACAGCGTCAGGGCAAAATTCGTAGAGAACGTGGTCAGCGTGTTGAAAATCAGGAAACCGGCGATGGCCGTCAGCAGCGCCGTGCGGCGGTTCCAGCCCCGCGTCAGGGCAACCAGCGGCAGTACGGCCAGCACAGAACCGGCGGCATACGCGGTAATCATCTGACCCGCCATGGCCTGCGACACGTCAAGGCCATCGGCAATTTGCGGCAGTAATCCTGCGGGCAGCGTTTCCGTCATGATGGCAATAAAACCGGTCAGCGCCATCGCCAGCAAGGCGGAGAGCGGAAGCGGCGTCTTTTTCGGTGTCTGATTCATGACTTCACTCCATATACCGCATCGCGTAATTCATTTACAAAAGCACCCGACATCCCTTCGTACAATGTGTTGGTGAAGGCGACAACGCTCAGCCCTGCGGCGCGATCGACAAACCAGGAATGACCGTAAGCGCCGCCCCAGCGCCAGGTGCCGGAGGATTCCGGCGACGCAGCTGCCTGCGGATCGCGCAGGACGGAAAAGCCCAGTCCGAAACCGGTGCCCGGCATGTCCGGCAGTTCAAGGCCGCCGGTCTGGTCGCGACCCATTTCATCCACCTGCACCGGTGTCAGTAACGGGTATCCACCCTGACGAAGCATTTCCAGCATTTTCATCACGTCGTGCGCGCCGCTGATCATTCCGGCTCCGGCAGACGGGAAAGCCTTTGCATCCAGCGCCCTGAGAGGCGAATACGCGATGCCCACGGTGTCTTCGAAGGCGGCGACCTTTTCGCCTTCCTGCAAGCGGTGAGGCACGGGGGAATCGCTGACATACGGCGTCGCCAGTCGCGCCGGATTGGCGGTATAAAACGCGGTGTCGTTCATGTCCAGCGGGCCGGTCAGCAGGTTTTTCACCACGTCGCCGAGCGGTTGCTGACAAACCTGTTCAAGCATTGCACCAAGCACGTCTACAGCAAGGGAATATCCCCATGAGGTGCCAGGCGCATACAATAAAGGGACAGCGGCCAGACGACGCAGGTTTTCCTCCAGCGAAATCCCGCTGTTATCCATGCCGTCAGAAACACCGGCAAGTGCATACGGACCCTGCTCATCAGGCTCGAAAAAGCGGTAACTCAGGCCGGCTGTATGGCTTAATAAATTTCGCACGGTGATCTGCGCGGGCTGGCCACCGGCAAGGGAAGGGGAAAATTCCGGCAGCCATGTCTGAATATTGTCATCGAGCGCCAGTTTACCTTGTGAAACTAAGATCATCGCGACGGTTGATACGATGGGTTTGCTGACTGACGCCAGACGGAACAGCGTATTTTCTGTCATTGGCCGCCCGGCCTCGCGGTCAGCCAGCCCGGCGGCGTGGTGATAAATCAGCTCGCCTTGTTTAGCGACCAGCAAAACGGCACCCACAAGGCGTTGTGAGGCGATCGCCGTTTCAATGACGAGGTCGAGGCGGGATTTCAGCGTGGAGGAATTCATGGTGTTATCTCAGTTTCTGAATGTGTTAAATCACGATAGAGAACTCCTCAGTACGGAAAAAGTAGGGTAGATTTCCAGAATATACGGACACAAATGTCCGCAATGAGAGGTGGCAGTGGAAAGTCTGAGCAGCCTGAATGTGTTTGTACACGTCGCGGAAACCCGCAGTTTTGTTGCGGCCGGTCGCCTGCTGGGCGTTTCCGCCTCGGCGGTGGGCAAAACTATTGCGCGCATGGAAGCCAAGCTGAATGTTCGCTTGTTTCACCGCAACACCCGCAGCGTGACGCTGACGGCAGAGGGCGCGCTGTTTCTCGAGCGCAGCCGCCGGATTGTTGCTGAACTGGAAGCGGCGGAAAGCGAGTTGTTGCAGCTTTCCGAATCCCCGCGTGGTCGTTTGCGGCTGAGCCTGCCGCAGGTCAGCACGCTGCTGTTGCCAGTGCTGGGCGAATTTATGCGGCGTTACCCGGATATCGAACTGGATCTTGATTTCACCGATCGCATTGTTGATGTGGTGGACGAAGGGTTTGACGCCGTGGTGCGCACCGGTCAGATGGCGGATTCGCGCCTGTCAATGCGTAAACTGGGGACGTTTCGCCATTTACTGGTGGGTTCACCGGCGTATTTCAAAGAGTATGGCGTTCCGGTTTCGCCGCCCGATTTGCTGAACCACCGGTGCCTGCATTTTCGTTTCCCAAACAGCGGAAAGCTGGAAACCTGGCCGCTTTCCGGATATCAGGATCTGGCTCTTCCGGTTTCGATGGTTTGTAATAATATCGAGACGCGCCAGTGTTTTGCGTTGCAGGGCCTGGGCATTACGTGTCTGCCGGATTTCAGTATCCGCAAAGAGCTGGCAAAGGGGCAACTGGTCACCGTGCTCAATGAGTATGTCAGCCGCAGCGCCGACTTTTTCATTCTCTGGCCGTCGGGTAGGTATATGACGCCGAAACTGCGGGTGCTGATCGACTTTCTCAGCGAGCGGGTTTTCCCTGAAATCCCGGAACTGGCTTTACTCTGTCTTAATTAACCGTGTCTGTAATGTAGGGAGTTTTTTGATGAACAACGCTGTTGTAATTGAACGCTTTTCTGCCGCTGACCAGCGCGGCGTGGTAGAGGTGATTTTGCCTATTCAGAATCAGGAGTTTGGTATTCCGATCACTGAACACCAGCAGCCAGATCTGAGCGATATTCCGCAGTTTTATCAGCAAGGTTCCGGCGATTTTTGGGTGGCCAAAAGTTGCGGAAAAGTGGTGGGTACGCTGGGGCTGAAGGATATCGGTAATGCACAGGCGGCGTTGCGCAAAATGTTTGTCAGTGCGCCCTACCGTGGTCGGGAATTTGGGGTGGCTGCATTGCTGCTGAATACGTTGTTGCAACACGCGCAGTCTGAAAACGTCAGGGACATTTTTCTGGGTACAACCGACAAGTTTCTGGCCGCGCATCGCTTTTACGAAAAAAACGGGTTTGAAGAAGTGACAGTACCTGAACTGCCGCAAGCTTTCCCACGGATGGTTGTAGACAGCAAGTTCTATAAGCTAACTTTCTGATTGTAAAAGTTGTCACTAAGCTGTCGTGTAGATGTCAGGTTGCTGACGTGTTGATTGCCGGTCACGTATTGCATGCTGTTTCTGTGTTCAACATTCACGTAAAGGTAAAAATATGAATCAGAGCAAAATCAGACAACTCAGGATCTCCCGCGCGTGGTCGCAGGAACAGCTGGCAGAACTTTCTTCACTCAGCGTGCGCACCGTTCAGCGTATCGAAAACGGCGAACAGGCGAGCCTTGAAACGCTCGGTGCGATTGCGGCAGCGTTTGATATCAAGGTTTCAGAACTGACAGAAAACGATCCGCAATTTGGGGCGACGCCCGAACAGGCGCTGGACGGTCAAATCGAAAAAGCCAGAAAGCAGGTTGAGGAAGAAAGCGGGTTTTACCGTTCGGTGGTCTTCTGGGCGGTGATCAATATCGGTTTGTTTGCGATTAACCATTACACCTCGCCTCATACCCTCTGGTTCGTCTGGCCGCTGTGTATCTGGGGCGGCATTTTGCTGATCCGCGGACTGGGGATTTTTGTGTTCCGCGGCTCCGTCGAACGCTGGCAAAAAGCGCGTTTACAGAAACTGATCCGCAAGCCGTGATGTGCGGGCGTCATAATTAGGACAGAGTGCTGCCTGCAAATTCAAAGAAGACCGCCCTGACTGAGACATATCAAATTTCCGGCTGAACATGCTGCTATCCTCTGTAGTATTCATGGTTATCAGCTCAACGGACAGAGAATGGATCAGCCCCGGCGGTTTGCATTTACTCTTAAAAGACTGATATTGCTTCTGGCTCTGGTGAGTACGCTCATCATTTTGCTCAGCAGCTATCTGGCTATTTTTCAGGTCGAGAGAAAACTTCTTATCGATTCCTCGCTGCGCGCCAGTCAGTCCTACGCGGCGCGACTGTCCCTGACGGCCGATCTTTTCTTCAATGCTGCGCAAAAACAGCTGGTCTTCAGCGCCGGTTTGCTGGGCGAAGAGTTCGATAATCTTTATGCCGTCGCCGAAGAAGCGGACCGTTTGCAGATCCAGAGCAAGCGCTACAGTTCTGTTCTGGTGGTGGACAAATCCGGCGTGGTTCGCGCGGCGTCGAGAAACTCCGCCAATATGACCGGTCTCAGGCTGGTGTCAGACGCCAACACGCAGGCGCTGACCACGCAAAATCCGGTGATCAGTTCCCCTTTCCGCACCGCACAAAATAATCACATTATTGCCATGTCAGTACCCATCCGTAATACGCGGGGAAAGTATCTCGGCTACCTGGTGGCGGAAATTACCCTGCAACAGGGCGGCATTATTGATTCGCTGATCAACGCCCGGAATTACCGCAAGGACGCGTATATCTACGTGATCGACAACGAAGGCGACGTGCTGTACCGCGCCGCTGACGGCTGGACGGAAAGTACGCCTCAGGGAAACGTGAACAAAGCGCTGCTCGAAGGCCGCGATCAGGGTTTCCTGCACATGAAAAATTTGCAGGGCGAAGATTCTCTGGCCGGGTTCTCCACGATGGAAATCTCAGGCTGGACGGTGCTGGTGCTGCACCCGGCGCGGGCTGACGTCGTGCTGCTGTATCAGGTAATGTTGCAGGTTCTGATTTATACGCTGCCATTTGTCATTCTGGTGTTTATCGTGATCTGGCTGCTGGCGCGCTACATTTCCCGCCCGCTGCGCCAGCTCGCGTCGAAAGCCGACACCATGGATTCACAAGATGTGTCGGCAGAAATTCAGCAGATTAACGCCTGGTATTATGAAGCGTCGAAGCTGAAAAGCGTGATGTTGCAGGGCATCCGCCTGTTACATCAGCGCATTGAGAAGCTCAGTACGCAGGCGCATACCGACCCGATGACCGGCCTGCTGAACCGGCGCGGGTTGTATGAACAGGTGGATAAGTTGCTCGGCGAGGAGTCGCAGATCGGGGTGATCACCCTCGATATCGATCACTTTAAGGTGATCAACGATACGTTCGGGCATGACGTGGGAGACGCAGTGATTACGCAGCTTTCGCGTCTTATTTTGGGAAACTCGCGCGATGACGATTTGCTGTGTCGCATGGGCGGGGAAGAGTTTCTGTTGCTGCTGCCGGGCACCTCGCTGACGCGGGCGGTTCAGCTGGCGGAACGGTTGCGGCGTCAGGTCGCCGGGCATAATTTTGAAGGTGCCGGAAACGTGACGATTTCGCTGGGCGTCACCCATTTTAATCCCGCAAAAGTGAACATCGACAGCGCGCTGAAATCGGCAGACAAGGCTTTGTATCAGGCGAAAAATGACGGGCGAAACTGCGTGGTGAGCCGTTAATGCGTTGAAGGGAGTTATCGTAAGGTTACTGTAAAAAGGCCCGGTTTTTGACCTGGCCTTTTGTATTGCGTATCGCTTAGCGGCTGCCGGGCAGCAACGATTCTGCACATTTGAAGACATCTTCACGGAATTTCCGCGAGGCGTCGTCCAGATCGGCCTGATTGGCGACGTCGGCACGGTTAGCTTCCAGCGCCTGATTGACGGCCACGGTAAAGGCATTTTCCTGACTGGCGTTCAGCACGTTGCCCACGCTGCCAAACAGCAGGCGCATGGCGGAAATCTGCACCAGCAGTTCACGGTTTACGCGTTCAAGCTGGTCTACACGTTTCGTCAGGGTTTCGTCGTTCATGGGTGTCTCCTTATTTAATTGCCGCACACCATAGCAAAAGCACCGGCATGAAAAAACCACCTTGCGGCGGCGATGGAGACGTCTTCCTGTTTAACGCACCATTTGCTGCATCTGGCGGCTCAGTTGCATCAGCTGCGCATTCAGCGGCACCAGTTGCTGCTGGATGGCGTTGTATTTATCCAGCTGTTTCTGGTTGGCAAATTGCAGGCGATTCCCGGTAATGGTGACATTTTTGCCCTGACTTTTGATGAAGTCGGCTTTTGCCACAATCAGGTTGAGCACCTGGGGCAGCAAATCAAAGACTTGTTCGGTGACGGCCGCCGGTTTGCTTATCGTTTTCTCATAGGCCAGGTCGTACACTTTTTTCAGGTCATTCGGCTGCCTGAGCGCCGCGTGCTGCGTGTCGGCCTGCGTTTTGAGCAGCACGATTTTCTCTTTCCAGTTCGCGCTGCTGTCGGCCATTTTTTTCAGGTCGTCGCGTTGATCAAGCAGGTTATTCACACTGTTAACGCCGTTCATTCCGGCAAAAACCGGCACCAGCGAGGAATCCAGCTCGATATTCATCTGATGATGGAAGCCGGTAATGATCGCGTAATCTTTGCTGTAATCCCCAAACTCTTTGGTTTGTGCCTGCGTCAGTTGAGGGACGGCTAAAACCGGCTTGTCCAGAATGCGGGACTGGAGAAAATCCATGAAGGCTTTGCGCTGGGCCGGTTCTTTGTCGCCGCATCCGCTGACCACAAAAATCATCAGCAGCAGCATAAAAGGCATCAAAAATGCGCGGCTAAAGTGTGAGTTCTGCATAAATTCCTTGCTCCCTAAGCTCCGTTATCTGGATCCTAACCTTACTGAGAAAGGCTATTTTTTGCTAGATAGTTGCCGATATCTTCGTTAACGTCTTCGGCAAAGCCATTGATTCAGGGAATGTTTAACGTTGAACGTAAAGCGATTTTCAATTAACCGATCTGCCGTGATGCTGGCTGTGATGATCCTCGCCGGATGTACAACGGGAAAGAAAACCGAAGCGCCTGTGCAGAATCCGCGTGACGTCAAAGCCGATATCGTGCGGCTGATGCCGTCTTCCGCACCGGACAGAAAAGGCTGGGCGACGGACATTACCGCCGCTTTCACCGCGCAGGGTATTCCGGCGACGACGGAAAATATCTGTTCGGTGCTGGCGGTAGCGCAGCAGGAATCGAATTTCAATGCTGATGCGCCGGTACCGGGGCTGGGAAAAATCGCGTGGAAAGAAATCGATCGTCGCGCGGATGCGGTTCATGTGCCGAATTTCCTGGTTCACACCGCGCTGCTGATTAAATCTCCGAACGGAAAGTCCTACAGCGAGCGGCTGGATAACGTAAAAACCGAGAAGCAGCTCAGCGCCATTTTTGATGACTTCATCAACATGGTGCCGATGGGGCAGAAGTTGTTCGGGAATCTGAATCCGGTGCATACCGGCGGGCCGATGCAGGTCAGCATCGCGTTTGCCGAAGAACATGCCAAAGGCTACCCGTACACAATTGACGGCACAATCCGCAATGAAGTGTTCAGCCGTCGCGGCGGCGTCTATTTCGGCGTGAAGCATCTGCTGGGGTATCCGGCCAGTTATTCCCAGCCGCTGTACCGTTTTGCTGATTTTAATGCCGGGTGGTACGCCAGCCGGAACGCGGCTTTCCAGAGCGCGGTGAGCAAGGTGACGGGAATTCCGCTGGCGCTGGACGGTGATCTGATTAACTACGGCACCGATAAACCGGGTGGCACGGAGCTGGCGGTGAGAACGCTGTCGAAGCGGCTGGACATCAGTCATTCCGCCATACGTAAAGCGCTGGAGAAGGGCGAGCAGCCGGAGTTTGAGGAAACCAACTTGTACAAACAGGTTTATGCGCTGGCGGATAAAACCACCGGTAAGCGTCAACCCCGCGAGTTGTTGCCGGGGATTACGCTCGAAAGCCCGAAAATCACCCGCAAGCTGACCACCGCGTGGTTCGCAAAGCGGGTAGACGGACGCCGCGCGGATTGCATGAAACGCGCATCTGCCGGGTAATCCACTGGAGGGAATATTCCTAAAGCCCGCTGATTTTCAGCAGGCTTTAGGTTTTATCATCAGCCTGTAGCCACCGTCAGCGGCGGGTTGCGCGTTATTTCCCAACGAATATAAATTGCGTCAATATAATAGCGATGAAATAAAAGCTTGCTTAATAAATCCCCCTGTGTGTAAATAGCGTCAACGGTTTGTAGTTAAGACCTATTTATGTAAGACATTTTAGTAAAGTAGTTCCTGGTTCAAGTGATATAGCAAATCCTTTCTCCGACGAATTTCCTTCTCTGATGCATCCATAAGTATTTCAAATAAAAACAGACCCCTATTGCCCTATGGCATCATAAAATAAAAACGAAGAAGGTATTTCCTATGTCTACTAAAATGACTGGTTTAGTAAAATGGTTCGACGCTGGTAAAGGTTTCGGTTTCATCAGCCCTGCAGACGGCAGCAAAGACGTGTTTGTTCACTTCTCTGCAATTCAGAGCAATGATTTCAAAACCCTGGACGAAGGTCAGAACGTTGAGTTCACCATCGAACAAGGCCAGAAAGGCCCATCAGCCGGTAACGTTGTCGTTCTGTAATGTCGCCAGATATTGAAAGTAATCACTCTGCAATAGCGAAGATGGGGCAAACCCGGAGCAGCCAGAATAATTAATTCAGTATCGACATGAATAATGACAAAAATAAGCCCTGGCCAACGCCGGGGTTTATTATTTAAAAGCTTCCAGAATTATTTCGGGAGCCACAACAGAAAAGCCGGTTAGCATATTTTATTCGTTTAGCCGTTTTTTCTGTTGTGACAAGGCCGTGCTCAGGCCGCGTAATGTTGGAGTGTACGATGAACGCTTACGCCATAATGTGACAGCCGGGAAAGCACCGGCAAATTCCCTTCATCCTTTTGGCTGGCTCTGCGTTGGCTGCCTTCACTCACCCCAGTCACATACTTATTGTATGCTCCCGGGGATTCGCTCCGTTGCCGCCTTGCTCCCACCCAAATGATTTCGGGAATTGGCTACGGTGTCTGTGTTTCAAAATCTAAAAATTTCCTGAAAAAAAGCCAAAAAAAAGCCCGCACACGGCGGGCAAAATAACAGGGTTCTACAGGGGTATTACACAGGGACTTAACACAGGAACATCACACAACATTTGATGGATTTAAGATAACAAACGCTGTGTATGGTTTTGTCATTGTCCGGTAATGTTACTCCAGTAGATGTAAGCCTTATTTGTCTGCGTAATGACCAATGATCTGATCTATTTTGGCGTCAGCCATCGCAATTCCCTTCTGTATCAAAGACTCAGAGCCGATACTCGCCAGCACAATAACCGCAGCAACAATCATTAATCCTTTCCAGGTCATGATTTTCCCTTCCGTTTGTCACAGTGAATGGCAGCATTATGCGGCGATACGCAAAGTATCGCCACCGGGCAGGGCAAAACAATGAAAAGGCGTTAAGCGCCTAAGTGGCCGACGGTGAAGTAAGTGACCAGGCCGACGATGACCAGCAGCGCAATCGCCGCAGCGGTGTAGAGGATGATGCGTTTGGGGCTGTAAAATGCCATAAAAATATCCTTATTTATCCGTGGTGTTCAACGTTGCTGGATTAGAAAAGTTCCATCATCAGTGCCATCACGTAGCCGATTCCTACAGAACCGCCCGCCATGATTAACCAAAATGCTGTTGCCTTCATTTCACACTCCTTGTGCGTGTTGCGGGACAAATCGCCCGAATGATCGATTTCAGGACGTGATTATAACAAACATATAATCCGTATGGATAATTATCCGTTCTAATTTTAGACACTTTACCGGAGTAAGGGTGGCTTTTGTGATCTTATTTCAGATAGTCGCTGCGGGAAGTCAGTTTGCTGTGTGCGCTGGAGTCCAGTGTGGTGGACGGGCGGGAACCGCTTTCGCTGGCTTTGCGGCTAAGTTCAGAAGCCACTTCCTGTGCGCTGGAAGGGTAAACCACGGCAAAACTGTTCATGGCGGTCATCGCCAGCATAAGACTGAAAAGAGCGAGGGTGGTGCGTTTCATTAACGGGTGTCCGGTCTGTTCACATTTGTTCATAGGATTTTCGTGAATCAGCAACCGGCTTTATATGCTTCACTCATAAGAAACGGGAGCAAATTATGCTCCCGTTCATCATTTATGATGCGTACAGCTGCTGCTTTACACGTGCTGGAGCGTATTATGACCGGCTTCTGATTTATTCGGTAAGCGAATCGTGGCAGAAAGAATCAGTGATACGATCAATAGTGCGGTGATGATGCTAAACGTTACTGCGAAGCCGCCGAACAAAGACGCCACCAGAGAAGCGAAGATGCTGCCGATACCGAAGCCGAGGTAAAGAAGACCGTAGTTTTTGGTCATGTTGTTCAGGCCGAAGAAATCGCTGACCAGTGAAGGATACACGGTGATGGTACCGCCGAAGCTGAAGGCCACACAGGCAACGGAGATGAAGAACATCGTTTCGTTCATGTGGGTGAACAACATCATGCTCATACCGGCCAGGGAAACGATCTGTGCGATGGAGATAACGCGGATACGCTGCATTTTGTCAGACAGAACGCCCAGAACCAGACGGCCGCTCAGGTTAGCAATCGCTATCACGGTCACGGCGTTCGCGGCGGTCAGTGCGTCGAGTTTAACCAAACTCTGGCCGATATCTTTTGCCACACCAATCACGTACAAGCCGCTCATGCAGGCTGTCAGGAACATCAGCGCCAGCATCCAGTATTGCGGAGCGCGCACCGCTTCAGCCAGCGTGAAATCACGGCTGTCATTGCTGCTATCGTTCAGGCTGTTTTCTTCGCGGGTCACATCGGCGGTTTGCTGTTTCGGCGCATCTTTCATCATCATCGCACCGACAATCACCATCACCATCGCCACGCCACCCCAAATCATGAAGGTGTTTTGCAGGCCTTCGGTTGCCAGTAAATGCCCGCAAACGAATTTGAATAACAGGCTGCCTAAACCGTAAGCACCGATTGAACAGGCTGAAATCAGGCCTTTGCGTTCAGGGAACCATTTTACGCAGTTGGTCAGTGTCAGCAGGTAACCGGCGCCATCCGCCAGGCCGACCAGCACACCGGCGCTGATGTACAACATGATCACGTTGTCAGAATGCGCGGTCAGGAAGAACCCGGCGGCCATTAGTAAACCGGCGGCGATAGTCACGGTACGTACACCGAAACGTTCCTGAAGTTTACCGGCGACGGAAGAGGCGAGAGCCAGACACAAGCTCAGGATCCCGAAAGTCAGTGCCACGCTGCTGATAGGTTCGCCCAGCTTCTCGGACAACTGGCCGTTGAACAGGCTCCAGGTGTAAACGGAACCCAGAGCAAGCTGAGTAAGAATGGTACCGACCAGTGTCAGCCAGCGGGTACGGTTGGTGTTCTGCATGCCAGATTTGTCACTCATAGCGGGTTCTCCCGAGCGAAGTAGATTCAATTAACTGTCGCTATGATAGTCCTCGTGAATAAACGCAGTTCATTTGCGGCGTGAGATGCATGAGTTGTGGAATGAAATGCATCTCACGAGGCATGAGTCGCCATTTTGGCTTCAAAAACACCCTGAAATTGGACTTAAAACGTGGCTGCAGCCCTTGCGGGGCGCGGGTTTTAGTTGATCTGGATCACTAATCCTTCAATTAACCTTTTCGTGCATTCTCACAAGTTTTGTTACAAACCTTTCGTTGTATCATTTGGTACATAACGTTGTGCTCACGGTCATTTGGTCGTACCCTTCCGGCACTTCCTCTTTTTACTTTCAGTGCTAATTAAATGACTTCTTCAGCGGAACGGGCGCGCGCGTCACATTTTCAACGTGCCCGTATTCTGACGCCATCGCGGATTTTTATTCTCAGCCTGCTGCTGTTACTGGGCGGAATCATGTATTCACTGACGATTGGCCGATATCCGATTTCATTTGCTGAGCTGATTGGTTTTTTCCATGCAGATGCGTCAGCACCGCGATATGGGCTGTTGCACAACATCATTATCGATTCACGCCTGCCGCGCATTCTGGCCGCGGTGCTGGTCGGTGCCGGTTTGTCCGTTTCCGGCGCGGCTTATCAGGCCGTATTCCGCAATCCTCTGGTGTCGCCCGGTTTACTCGGCGTGCTGAGCGGCTGCGCGTTTGGTGCATCGCTCAGCATTGTGTCCGGGCTGAACGGTTTGTGGATCCCCGCGCTGGCCTGTTTGGCCGGTTTACTGGCGGTCGTACTCGGCGTGGCGATTGCCAGCCTGTTTGCTTCACCGTCCATTCTTATGCTGATTCTGGGCGGCATTATCAGTAGTGCGCTGTTCACCGGATTGCTGTCGATCGTCAAATATGTCGCCGATCCGCAGGATCAGTTGCCAACCATTATTTACTGGATGTTGGGCAGTCTGAGTGCGGTAGACAATCATGCGTTGTGGGTGACAGCCCCGGTGCTGGTTATCGCGATTGCGCTGCTGGCGGGGCTCGGACGGGTGCTGGACGTCATGACGCTCAGCGAAGATGAAGCTTACAGCCTCGGTATTCCGGTTCGTTTTTATCGCTACGGCATTATCGTGCTGGCGACGCTGATATCTGCCCTGACTGTCAGCATTGCGGGCATGGTCGGCTGGGTCGGATTGCTGATCCCGCATCTGGCACGGCTGCTGGTGGGTGCGAGTAATGTCTGGCTGTTGCCGGTTTCAGTGTGTCTCGGCGGCTGTTTTTTGCTGTTGTGTGACGGGCTCGCACGCACGCTGGCTCCTGGGGAAATTCCGCTGGGGATCATTACCGAATTACTCGGCGCACTGGCGTTTATTGCTTTGCTGAAATACGTCCGCGGGGGCTGGCTATGATTATCTCCGCCCGCGATCTCTGCTATTCACTGCCTCAGCGCCCGCTGCTCAGCGATATCTCGTTTGATCTTTATGCCGGGGAATGCGTGGCGCTGCTCGGTGCTAACGGTGCCGGGAAAAGCACGCTGCTGAAGCTGCTTTTGCGGCTCTTGTCACCGGAAAGCGGCAGTCTCCGGCTGGCGGGAAAACCGCTGGAAACCATGAAACGCCGCGAAATCGCCCGGCATATCGCTTATGTGCCGCAACATCATCAGCCGCATTTTCCGTTTACCGCCTGGCAGGTCGTGATGCAGGGCAGGTTGCCGGTGAACGGCCTGGCTCGCAGCCCTTCGCCACGGGACATTTCCCGCGTTGAAAATGCGTTTGAAGAGAACGGTATTGCGCATCTGGCTTCGCGGATTTACACCCATCTTTCCGGCGGTGAGCGCCAGCGCGTGCTGATCACCCGCGCATTAGTGCAGGACACGCCGGTGATTTTGCTCGATGAACCGGTGAATGGCCTCGATTATGGCCACCAGCTGCATCTGCTTTCGCAACTTAAGACCCTCGCCTCGCAGGGCTACACGTTGCTGATGATTACCCATCAACCTGAACACGCACTGATGGCCGCCAGCCGGGCATTAGTGCTGCATGAAGGTCGGCTGATAGCCGACGGTGTGCCATCCGATGTCGTGGATAGCGCGCTGATTTCCCGCATTTATCAGGCACAGGTACAACAAATCGACCTGAACAGCGGACATCGTTTTTTTATTCCTTAAGGGATTGATTACAAATGCAAAGAAAAATAAAAGCGCCGTTAGTGGCTGGCGCCTGTGGTCTTCTATTGTCTGCAGGTACTGCGCTGGCCGCAGTAACGACCGACACGATGACTGTGAATGGCAATGTGAAAAATGGTGAAACGGCGTCGGGTGACCCTTCGGCCTCAGATTCACAAACCGCGACCGTCGGCGTTCTGGGCAAACGTGATGTGCTGAATACGCCGTACTCCGTGCATTCTGTGCCGGAAAGTATCATTACCCGCCAGCAGGTAAAAAGCGTCAAAGACGTTTATAAATATCTGCCGTCCGTGCAGGGTGACGGCGCCCGCCCGCAGACGCGCGGGATCCAGGGCAGTGTGGTGCAAAACTCTATGATCGACGGCCTGAACGTCGTCTCCACCACAGATTATCCGGCCGAGCAGTTCCAGCAGATTGAAGTGCTGAACGGGCTGGCGGGATCGCTTTACGGCCCGGCAAACCCGGCAGGGATGTTTAACTTCGTTTCCAAACGCCCGGGATATACCACCAAAAACAGCATTACGCTGGGAATGGGCACCGGGATTTCCGGTCTGGGTGCGCTGGATTTAAGCGGTCCGCTTGATGATGGCGAACGTGTTCGTTACCGGCTGAATCTGCTTAACGATCAGGGCGGCAGCTATACCTCCGGCAGCCGCAAGAAACGTCAGCTCGCCAGCCTGGCGCTGGATTTTCAGCTGACGGATCAAACCGTGCTGGAAACCAATTTCAGCTATTACCGTTATGAGGAAAAAGGCTTGCCGGGCACGTTTGCGCTGGCAAGTGGCGTAGCCTTCCCGAAAGCCATGAACCCGACGCAGCGTAACCTGGGGCAAACGTATGCCGGGAATGACAACCACACCAGCACTTACAGCGCTCATCTTAAACATGATTTTGATGGCAACTGGCAGTCTGATATCGGTTTCCTGCATCAGGTGGCTGACCGTCAGTCCACGGCGGTGACCAATACGCTGGTCAACAATAAAGGGGATTACAAAACTACGGTATCCAGCGCCACGGCGACCCGTTTTGTGATCAACAGTTATATGGCGACGTTGAACGGTTCACTGAATACCGGCTGGCTACAGCATGATTTATCTTTCGGTATGCGCGGTTTTGTGTGGAAAAACTATAACCCGATCAACGGTGGTACGGCGACGCTGGGCAGCGGAAACATTAATAATCTGCAAAGTTTCCCTGAACCCGCATATCCGGACTTCTCTAACCGTTATCAGTCTGCAACCAGCACTCAGCAGGCGTTTTCCGTCGGTGATACGCTGACCTTCTCGCCAAAATGGAGCCTGCTGGTGTCGGGCAGCGAAAGTTTCCTCACCTCTGCCAACTACGCCAAAACCCGTCAGCGCACCAGCGATTCGAACGACAGCGGTTTCAGCGGTTCAGCCAGCCTGATGTATAAGCCGGTTGAAAACCTGACGCTCTATACAACCTATGCCGACAGCCTGCAACAGGGCGATACAGCTCCGGCTGGTTCGACCAACGCCGGGCAAATCACCGCGCCTTACCGCAGCAAACAGATTGAAGTCGGCAGCAAACTGCGCGTCGGCAAGACCAATCTGTCGGCGGCGCTGTTCCAGATTGATCGCCCGTTTGCGTACACGCTGGAAGACGGCGAATTCGCCAACGACGGCAATCAGCGTAACCGCGGCCTTGAGCTGATGGCCGACGGCAACGTCAGCCGCGACGTGCATATTTACGGCGGCGTGACGATCCTCGATCCGAAACTGCGCGATACGGCGTCCTCTTCCAGCGATAACAAACAGATCGTCGGGTTATCCCGCGTGACCGCAAACCTGCTGACCGTCTGGAGTGTGCCAGCCGTCGAAGGTCTGGATCTGGATACCAACGTGCATTACGTCGGCAAACGTCCGACAGACAATGCCAACGACAACTGGGTCGGCAGTTACGCCGTCTTTGACGCCGGCAGCAGCTACCGCACGCGTCTGTTCAATACCAACACCACGTTCCGGTTTGACCTGACCAACCTGACTAACCGCCATTACTGGACCAACATCGTGCCGGGCGGCCTGAACGGTTACAGCGGCGCGGGCAATGCGTCCGCACAACTGGGTGCACCGCGTATGGCGCAGGTTTCCATGCAGCTCGAGTTCTGAGGATAAAATGAAATTACCGACACGTTTGATTCTGGCGGGCGCGCTGAGCCTGCTAAGCCTGAGCGGCTACAGCGCCACCCGCGAAGTGACTGATGATGCGGGCCATCAGGTTATTCTGCCCGCGAAAACTGACCGGATCGCCGACGCCTGGTACGCACATCATTCTTTGCTGATGACGCTGGGCGCGGGCGGCAAGATTGTGGCGACGGTCAATCATCCGGAAAGTCAGCCGTGGATGTTCCGCGTTCAGCCTTCGCTGAATCAGGCGTTGTCGGTAAAAGGCACCACGTTTAATGCCGAAAGTTTGCTGGCGGAAAAAGTGGATGTGGTGTTTGTCAGCGCGGGCAACCGGGATGCGGTGGCCTTGCGGCAGGCGGGTTTACCCGTTATCGAAATGAAATTTACCGATTTTGATTCAATGAAACATTCCCTGCGTACAACCGCGCAGGTGCTGGGAACGCCTCAGGCGGCGCAGCGTGCCGGAGATTACATTCATTATCTTGACGACAATCTTCAGGCCATCAGCGCAAAAACGGCAAGTCTGACCCAACAGCAACGCCCGCGAGTGCTGCACATTCAGTCACTTAATCCGCTGAAAGTCGATGGCAGCGATACGCTGATTGACCAGTGGATCCGCGTCGCCGGTGGCCGGAATGCCGCCGAAGGGCTGAAGGGCAACATGCAGCCGGTTTCTGCCGAGCAACTGCTGGCGTGGCAACCGGATGTGATCATTCTGGCGGCCAGCGCCGGGGATATCTCAACCTCCGCTTATGCCAGCCAGTTTGCATTGCTGGACGCAGTGAAAGCGGGGCGTGTGTGGCGAAATCCGGCAGGCGTTTTCCCGTGGGATCGCTACGGCACTGAAACGGCATTACAGATCCAGTGGGTTGCACAAAAACTGCATCCGCAGCTTTTCCCGACGCTGGATATTGTGAAAGCGACGCAGGATTTCTACAGCCGGTTCTTCGATTATCCGCTGACGCCAGGGGAAGCGGAGGAGATTATCGCAGGAGAGTTTTGAGGGCGAAATCAGGTGAGGATATATATTTTTCCTAATGTCATTTTTTCAAGGTTTTCGCCACTGATGCGGGGATACACTTCCGGCGTGCATGAGGACGTATGCATATGGCTGTTGACGAATGTCAACGGGTGATTATACTACAGCCACAGGAGGCCAATGAAGGCGCATCCTAATAAGCATATTCACGCAGCCGTTGAATATGCCATTTCTAAAGGCTGGCATTTTGTCGCTGGCGGCAGCAGTTCACACTGTTTCGGACGGGTTCGTTGCGGTATTCCTGCACATCGCGAACATATGATGAGCATCTGGTCTACCCCGCGAAATCCGGAAAACCATGCCGTGCAAATTATCAGAAGGGTTGATCATTGTTCTCCTGATAAGACATAACACTCAGGCGGGAAACCGCCTTTTTAGCAATTATCCGGACAACGAGGTTTTGTGGCACCTTTTAACTTCACGCTGACGCTTTCAGGCGTTACATCTGATACAGAAAAACTGGAAGATGCGCTCTTTGAGAGCGGCTGCGATGACGCGCTGATTTCTTTCTATGGAACGTCGGTCTATCTGGAATTTGACCGGGAAAGCACTTCATTCGCGAAAGCGCTGCTGACGGCGATCCGGGATATTGAATCTGCGGGCCTGAATGCACGTGTCGAGTCGGTCGATTCGGCGCTGGTCGGGCTCAGCGATATTGCGGACCTGACCGGGCTGACCCGCCAGTCGGTGGCATTATTGAAAGACGGATCTCGCGGATCCCGTAATTTCCCTAACCCTGTTCAGCGGCTCAAAGGAAACTCACCGCTCTGGCGCTGGAAGAGTGTGGTGGATTGGCTGGTCGCAGAGGGAAGATTACCCGCCGGAGATCATCGTGTGGAAGGTTCCCGCATCCTGGAAAATATCAATCTGGCGCTACAGTTACGTTCTTCTTCTGAGCCCAAACAGGTTAAGCAATTTGCACACCTGCTTGAGCATCAGAAAGAAATGACCGATTTGTAATACGTACTTATAAAACTTCTGCATTCAGCGCCGCATTGATTGCCGCCGCCACGCCGGTGGGATTTTCCCACATCATCGAATGACCTGCCTGCGGTACCACGGTGGTATGCACACCATGCTGAGGCAAAATCGCGACATCAGGTTCTGGCAGTGAAAACTCGCCAAACAAAACGGTGGCCGGCATTTCCAGGTTGTAGAGCTGTTCGCGCCACGACGTCGGTTCGCCATTGACCAGCCCGACGGCTTGGCGGTGAATGGCCAGCGGAGACGCCACGCTCATCGATCCCGCCCAGACTGGATCATTGCTGCGCACGGCGACATTAATCAGATGCGCGTGGCCTTTAGCCAGATAGTCTTCTTCTGAATATTCCGCGACTGCGCGGCTGAATATTCCGCCGCCTGCATCGAGATTGGGTTCAGCAACAATCAGGCGCTGAATCAGGTCAGGCCGTTGCGCCGCCACCATGATGGCAATACTGCCGCCCATGCTGTGGCCGATTAAATTGACCTGCGGTACGCCGAGGCTTTCCAGTAATGCGATGACGCACAGCGTATGATCCTGCAGGCTGTAGCTGAAATCCTGCGGTTTATCACTGAAACCGGAACCGGCTAAATCCAGCAGGAACGAACGGCGCGGGCGCAGTGATGCATCGGTCGCGACCCGTGGGAAATCACAGGATGCCGCGCATCCCAGACCGTGGATAAAGACCAGCGGGACGCCCAGACCTGACAACTCATGGAAACGTAAGACCATTTCCGTTCCGGGTACTTTGAAAGATTTCATCTCAATCCTTTGTTAACTGCTCAAGTGCAATCTGCGGATTATAGGCAGGATTTTTCTGAGCAGCAGTACAAAAAACAAGTAAACGAACAGAGCCATCCGTTTTACTTCGAAGTGTTCACGCATTCATTTATCAGATTTCTGTTTCAGTTAAATTTTGGAATATTCCCGACCGCCTCCGGCGGGGTAATCAGTAGCGATAATCGTCAGCGGATCCTCTGCATGTAGCTTCATATTTGTCTAAAAAAACGCCGTTCATACCGCGTACAGTCCCGAATTTGGCTTAAAGTATTTAGCCCGTGAAAATATCTTTTGCGGGCTCTTTTCATCGGGCAGCCAAGTGATAGCATGGAACTCTTGCTCACTTTATGGATTTATCTGATGGTCAGGTTAGGCGGTTGTGTGGCGGTTGTCTTGGCGCTGGCGTCGTTTTCAGCATCGGCTGTCACGCAGTATCAATGTATTTTAACGCATCATACGCAGTCGGATGACGGCAATGATGTTTCTGAAGTTGTGAATAAAGATGCGCGTGTTTATGACGCCGGAAATACGTTCAGTTTTTCCCCGGACGGCAGCAAAATGGTGACCAGTCCTGAACTGACGGACATTATCGGTAAAGACAATCAGCCGATGAAAGCCGGTGCGCAGGATAACCTGATGTATATCCATGTAAAAGACAGCTTCGTGGTTGCGACGCAAACCGAAGGTTATGTTTATGGCGACTGCAAGGTCAACACGGCGAAGTGATGCGCGGCATATTTCGCCGGAATAACCTGTCGTTAATAAATAGAAACACTCCTGCCACTTCATTAGCACACTTCTTATAGTCGCCCGTTTCCCGACGGGCTATCCTTGCGCACTTTTCCAGCCCCGAATTTTTCTTTTTTCGCCCGCTTTAAGAAGCAGACAATAAAGGTATTTGCCCGCTTATGGCCTTACTTAACGACGAAATCCGCGACCATACCGCAGAGTCCGTCCTTTTCGTTCGTCGCGCCGTGATCGCGTTTCTGGTTGTGGCCTTAATGTCTGCCGCTCTGGTCTTCAATCTGTATCATTTGCAGGTCGGAATGCATGATTTTTACCAGACCCGCTCGAATCAGAATGACATCAAAATGCTGCCGATTGCCCCGAGCCGCGGGTTGATCATGGACCGTAATGGCGTGGTGCTGGCGCAAAATATTACGCTTTACCAGATTCAGGTGATCCCCGGAAAAGTGCCGGATCTTAAAGCGACCCTGAATGCACTCAAACCCATTGTCGATCTGACGCAGGACGATCTGGACAGCTTTCATGACGCGATGATTCATGGCCGTCACTTCGCGCAAATCCCGTTAAAACTGGCGCTGACCGACGTCGAAGTCGCCCGTTTTTCTGTGAACCAGTTTGATTTCCCCGGTGTTTCAATCAGTACTTATCAGCAGCGTCGTTATCCGTACGGTGCGGAGCTGGCGCATGTCGTCGGTTATGTGTCGAAAATCAACGATAAAGACGCGAAACGCCTCGACGAAGAAGGAATTGCGGAGAACTACGCGGCTGACCACGATATTGGTAAGCAGGGCGTTGAAAAGTATTACGAGAATATTCTGCATGGCCGCACGGGTTATCAGGAAGTGGAAGTGGATAACCACGGGCACGTCGTGCGCCTTCTCAAAGAAGTGCCACCGCAGGCCGGGCAAAATATCTACCTGACGCTGGATCTCGGTCTACAGCAGTACATCGAGAAAGTCCTGAAAGGGCAACGCGCCGCCGTGGTGGTGATGGATCCGCGGGATGGTGGCATCAAAGCAATGGTCTCGAGCCCGAGTTATGATCCGAATCCGTTTGTGAACGGAATTTCCAGTAAAGAATACAGCGCGTTGCTGAAAAACCCGGATCTGCCACTGATTAACCGCGTGACACAGGGACTGTATCCTCCGGCCTCGACGGTGAAACCGTTCATGGCAACGTCTGCCTTATTTGAAGGGGTGATTACACCGCAAACCACTTTCTTCGGTGCACCGACCTGGACGCTGCCGGGTACCGAGCGTCATTACCGCGACTGGCTGAAAACCGGCCACGGCCTGCTGAATGTCACCAAAGCCATCGAAGAATCCGCCGATACGTTCTTCTATCAGGTGGCGTATGAAATGGGCATCGACCGCATTCATACCTGGCTGAGCAAGTTCGGTTACGGGCAGTCCACCGGTATCGATCTCGACGAGCAATATAATGGTGTTTTGCCAAGCCGCGAATGGAAGATGAAGGTTCATAAAAAAGGCTGGTATCAGGGAGATACCGTTTCGGTGGGCATCGGCCAGGGTTATTGGGTTGCAACGCCAATCCAGATGGTGCGTGCGCTCAGCGCGCTGGTGAATAACGGCAAACTTGAAACACCGCATCTGCTCTATTCTTCAAAAAGCGGCAAAGTGATCACGCCCTATAAAATGCCGCCGACGCAGCAAATTGCCGATGGCAAATCGCCAATCTGGGGAATAGTGAAAAACGGTATGTTCGGAATGGCGAATTTCCCGAACGGTACCGGTTATAAACTCTTCCACACCGCGCCTTATCAGATAGCCGCGAAATCAGGGACGTCTCAGGTATTCAGCCTGCGCGAGAATCAGGTCTATAACGCCAAAATGACGCCTGTCCGCCTGCGTGACCATATTTTCTATACGGCATTTGCGCCCTATAAACATCCGACAGTGGTGATGGCGCTTATTATGGAGAACGGTGGGGGCGATGGCGTGGTCGCCGGGCCGACGGCGCGCGCCATTCTTGACCATATCTTCCTGCCGCCGCAGGCCACGATGTGTGACCCGGCGAAAGCAGACAATCCGGCAGACTGCGAACAACCGGTACCAACCCCGAATTCACTGGGGTTCAGCGAGCACTGACAGGCTCTTAATCAATCACTGATAACGTGATGTCATTAAATGGCGACAGATGCAGTTTGTTGTGTCGCCATTTGGCGACATTTAAGCAAATGATTAAAAACAACTTTATATTTAAGTAAAAAACATGTTGGGAAATGACGACAGCAAGCGTGATTTTTATGCAAAGATCGCAGCCATTTTTTGAATGAGATCTTCACTGATAAATAAAAATTGTTAACTATCAGTTACATGTAATTTAAATATTATAACTGGCACGCTTCGTGCTATATTCTGGCAGTTGCTCATTCACCTGATTATGACTTGCTCACGCGAAAGCGTTGATATGCTCATAATGCCCGAATGACGCCAAAGAAACGGTGCCTATCGTTCACCCGACCGATAATCGTTGCGTAAGCACGTTATCAAGCATCGAACGACACGTTGAGTGAGGCACCACCTCTTCCGGTTTGCTGGATATCCATCAGGATATCCAGCAATACCACTCCTTCGGATGCTTCCTGTTTCTTTCAAATCCTCTTTCACAATCTCTGTGACGCACTGGCTGTTCAAACCGTTGTCAGTTAGCATGCTTTATCTGTGGAAAATGAGATGAATGCGTTGAAAAGAGGACGTTTATTCCCCGGTTCTTTACGTCAGCTGGTATTGATGGCGTTCCTGTTAGTTCTGTTGCCGTTACTGGTGCTGGCCTGGCAGGCTTATGACAGCCTCGACCAGCTCAGCCGTCAGGCGGCGCATATTAACCGCACGACATTAAGCGATGCGCGCCGCAGCGAATCCATGTCCAGCATCGCGCTGGAAATGGAACGCAGCTACCGCCAGTATTGCGTTCTCGACGATCCGACCCTTTCCCGCCTTTATCAGAATCAGCATAAACAATATTCGCAGCTGCTGGATGCGCACGCCTCTGTTCTGCCGGATTTACGTTACTACCAGACGCTGCGCACATTGCTGACGCAGCTGACCGAACCCATCTGCCACAATAATGCGCCGGATAATGACTCTTCCGCGCGGCTGGAAAATTTTTCGCGCACGAATGCCGAAATGGTTCAGGCGACCCGTGAAGTGGTCTTTTCCCGCGGCCAGCAACTTCAGCGTGCGATTGCCGAACGCGGCCAGTTCTTTGGCTGGCAGGCGCTGGTGCTGTTTCTGCTCAGCGGGGCGCTGGTGGTGCTGTTTACCCGTATGATTATCGGGCCGGTGAAAGGCGTGGAGAGAATGATCAACCGGCTGGGCGAAGGGCGTAATTTGGGGGATGTCACGCGGTTTAAAGGCCCGCGCGAAATCCGTTCTCTGGTGCAGCGTATCGTCTGGCTGAGTGAACGTCTGGCGTGGCTGGAATCACAGCGACACGAATTTTTACGTCACATTTCCCATGAGCTCAAAACGCCGCTCGCCAGCATGCGCGAAGGCACGGAGCTACTGGCCGATGAAGTCGCCGGACCGTTGACGCCGGATCAAAAAGACGTGGTGGCGATACTCAACAGCAGCAGCCGTCACCTGCAAACGCTGATCGAACAATTGCTCGATTACAACCGCAAACTGGCGGATGCGCCCGCGCTGAGCGTGGCTGTCGATCTGAAAACCTTAGTGAATGACGTCGTGATAGCGAACAGTCTGCCCGCGCGCGCCAAAAAGATCCGCAGCGAAGTCGTTATCGAAGCGTCACAATGTCTGGCGGAACCTACACTGCTTAAGCGCGTGCTGGATAATCTCTATTCCAATGCGGTGCACTACGGGGCTGAATCCGGTACTATTTGGGTCCGTAGCCGGGAAGAAGCAGGGCGGGTGGTTATTGAGGTGGCAAACACCGGAACCCCGATCCCCGAAGCCGAGCGCGCGATGATTTTTGAACCTTTTTACCAGGGTAGCCAGCAACGAAAAGGGGCTGTAAAAGGCAGCGGTCTGGGATTGAGCATTGCTCAGGACTGCATTCGCCGCATGCATGGAGAGCTGCAACTGGTTGCCGTTGAAGGTGCGGACGTTTGTTTTCGCATTGAATTGCCCCTGACGGCTGAGAAAAATTGATAATGATCCTATTTGCAGGCTGGTGCGGCCAATGAACGCATTAACCTTTATGTCGAAATTCGTTTCCCGTCTGGTGCGCGCCGTCGCTCGCCGCCGGGTTCTCCTTCTGAGTGCGCCACTGGCGCTGGCGGGCTGTGTGCAACATTCCGCCGATAACCGTTATTACCAGCAAGTTTCCGACCAGATTGTCCCTGACAGCAAAGTGATCGACTTCCGCATCGCACCCTGCGAAACCCTGTGGGCGCTTGATGACAGCGAAGCGATGACCAACTCACTGTACTGGCTGCGGGCGATGGATTGCGCCGATCGTATGAGCGATGCACAGGCGCGTTTCCAGGCGCAGCAAATTTCGGCGACCAACTGGCAGCAGGCTTTCAAACAAAGCATTCTGCTGTCAGGTGCTGAACCGGATCAACAACAGCGCCGCGCATTGCTGGCTAAAGTGAGCGAATTCCGTGGTCAGATGCCGGGATCCATTCGTCCTCTGGTGCAGTTGTGGCGTGAGCGTCAGAATCTGCAAGTTGTGCTCGGTGATGAAAAAGCCCGCAACGCACGCCAGCAGACTGTCAATGAAGACAAACTTCAGCTGATGACTGCCGAACAACTGGTGCTGGAAAATAATTTAGCCGATACCCGCCGCAAGCTGGAAAACCTGACCGATATCGAGCGTCAGCTTTCCTCGCGTAAGCAGATCCAGGGCGATCTGCCGGACAACGACGCGACCTCGTCGTCAAAACCGGCCACCGGATCCACGGTGAAACCGGCAGAAACCTACGTGCCGCCTCCAAAGGAATCGAACGCAAAATGACGATACGTAAAGCAGCCAGCCTGTTGCTGGTGGACGACGATCCCAGCCTGTTAAAGCTGCTGGGCATGCGTCTGACCAGTGAAGGTTTTCGTGTCACAACCGCTGAAAGCGGTGCTGAAGCGTTGCGCGTATTGCACCGTGAACGAATCGATCTGGTGCTGAGCGATTTACGCATGGATGAAATGGATGGCATGGCGTTGTTCGCTGAAATCCAGAAATTCCAGCCGGGAATGCCGGTCATTATTCTGACGGCGCACGGCTCGATTCCCGACGCGGTTGCCGCCACACAGCAGGGCGTTTTCGGGTTTCTCACCAAACCGGTCGACCGCGATGCGCTGTATAGAGCCATTGATGAAGCACTGGCACAGTCCAGCCCGTCGGTGGATGAAAGCTGGCGCGAGTCGATTGTAACCCGCAGCCCGTTGATGTTGCGTTTGCTGGAGCAGGCCAATATGGTCGCGCAGTCTGACGTCAGCGTGCTGATCAACGGCCAGAGTGGAACGGGTAAAGAAGTGCTGGCACAGGCGATCCACGGCGCCAGCCCGCGCGGAAAGAACGCATTTATCGCCATCAACTGCGGCGCGCTGCCGGAACAGTTGCTGGAATCTGAATTATTCGGCCACGCCAAAGGCGCGTTTACCGGTGCGGTCAGCAGCCGTGAAGGGCTGTTCCAGGCAGCCAACGGCGGTACGTTGTTCCTCGATGAAATCGGCGATATGCCGCTGTCATTGCAGGTCAAACTGCTGCGCGTTTTGCAGGAGCGTAAAGTCCGCCCGCTGGGCAGCAATCAGGATATCGACGTCGATGTGCGGATTATTTCTGCCACGCACCGCGATTTGCCTAAAGCGATGGAAAAAGGCGAGTTCCGCGAAGATCTGTTTTATCGTCTGAACGTCGTGAGCCTGAAATTGCCAACGCTGAGCGAAAGGGCGGAAGACATTCCGCTACTGGCAAATCACCTGCTTCGCGTGGCGGCGCAGCGGCACAAGCCGTTCGTCCGCAGTTTTTCCACCGATGCGCTGAAACGGCTGATGGCGGCGAGCTGGCCTGGCAATGTGCGTCAGTTGGTGAATGTGATTGAGCAATGTGTTGCGCTGACTTCTGCGCCGGTCATCAGCGAAGCGCTGGTTCAGCAGGCGCTGGAAGGCGAGAACACTGCGCTGCCGACGTTTGCCGATGCGCGTAATCAGTTCGAACTGAATTATCTGCGTAAGTTGCTGCAAATTACCAAAGGCAATGTGACGCAGGCCGCCCGTATTGCCGGGCGTAACCGCACCGAATTTTACAAGTTGCTTTCCCGCCACGAGCTGGAAGCCACGGATTTTAAAGAGTAACGGGAATTTACTTTCAGCGGCATCGGGTACATTCCTGCCGCTGAACTATGATACCTTTAGCGCCTTCGCATGCTACGGCATCCGAAACCAGACTGTGAACCATGCTGCCGCTCAGGAAGGCGGAAAGCAAACGAATGATTATAAGGGTCCGCCATGAAAAAGATTGATGCGATTATCAAGCCGTTCAAACTCGACGACGTCCGCGAAGCACTGGCTGAAGTTGGGATCACCGGGATGACCGTGACCGAAGTGAAGGGTTTTGGTCGTCAGAAAGGTCATACCGAACTGTACCGTGGTGCGGAATACATGGTCGATTTCCTGCCAAAAGTAAAAATCGAGATTGTGGTAGCAGATGACATCGTGGATACCTGTGTTGAAACTATCATGACTACCGCGCAGACCGGCAAAATCGGCGATGGCAAAATCTTCGTGTTCGACGTGGCGCGCGTAGTGCGAATCCGCACCGGCGAGCAGGACGAAGAAGCTATCTGATTTCATTGCGCGTCTGAAACAGAAAAGGCTGACATTGCGTCAGCCTTTTTGCTTTTCAGCGCGGGTATTCTCAAAGTCAGATGACTTTATGCGGGCCGAAACATTCGTAGTGAATGTTGGCTTCGGCAATGCCCACTGCCAGCAGTTGTTTTGCGGCAAACTGCATGAAGCCCACCGGACCGCACAGGTAGAAGTGCATCGCCGGATCACTGATTTTATCGCTGACTTTGCTCAGATCCATAAAGCCCTGGTATTGAAAATCTTCGCCTGGCAAGTCATTCGTCCGGGGCTGGTTATACCAGACATGGCTTTCCAACTGCGGGAGTTGCGTCTGCGCGCTTTTCACTTCACCGGCAAATGCATGAACCGCGCCATTTTCGGCGGCGTGAAGCCACTGAACAGGCGCTTTATGGCCACGCTGCGCCAGCGTGTTGAGCATGCCTAACATCGGTGTCTGACCGACACCGGCGGAAATCAGCGCGACCGGTGTGGCCTCGCCGACATCCATAAAGAAATCACCGTGCGGTGCGGCAACATGAATGATGTCGCCCGGCTGCGCAAAGTGATGCAGGAAGTTGGACACCGCGCCCTGACCTTCACGTTTTACCGCGATGCGGTACGTTTTGCCGTTCGGTGCCTGCGTCAGGGAATACTGACGGATTTCCTGATTTTCCAGGGAAGCATCGCGGATATACACCGCCAGATATTGTCCCGGCTGGAAATCCACTACCGGTAATCCGTCTACAGGTTCCAGCAGGAAAGAGGTGATGAGCTCACTTTGCGGTTGTTTTTCGGCAATACGGAATTCACGGGTGCCGCTCCAGCCACCGGTTTTTTCGGCGCTTTCTTTATAGATTTCTGCTTCACGATTGATAAATACGCCCGCCAGAACGCCGTAGGCTTTGCCCCACGCATCCAGCACTTCCTGACCCGGACTGAACATTTCATCCAGAGTCGCCACCAGATGACCGCCGACAATATCGTATTGCTCAGGCCGGATCATGAAACTGGTATGTTTTTGCGCGATACGTTCAACCGCCGGTAACAGTGCAGCCAGATTTTCAATATTGGTGGCATAGGCGCAGATGGCATCAAACAGCGCCTGACGCTGATCGCCGTTGCGCTGGTTGCTCATATTGAAGATGTCTTTAAGCTCGGGATTGTGTTCGAACATGCGGTCATAGAAGTGTGCGGTCAGTTTCGGACCGGTTGCTGCGAGCAAAGGAAGGGTGGATTTAACGGTAGCGATAGTGGCTGAATCAAGCATAGTGAACTCCGTGTCTTTTTAAATTTAATTAAACATGTATTTTAAATGCATCTTATATAAATCCACAATTTCTGTAAACACCCCCTAAAGGGGTAAGGGCTTTTTAAGGTGACGTGTGCGGTGAGGGCTGAGTCACAAAGCTGAAATTTGAGCATGTTCAGTTGAAAATTTATCCCTTGATTATGGGCAGAGGTTCGCAGATCAAAGCCTTGCTGTATCTGGAGCCAATCGTTTGCTTAAAAACCTGAAACTGACCCTATCCGAAGGCGGCCTAAACATTTACACTGTTGCGCAGAACCCGGAAGGGGCGTTTATTTTTAGTTTGTTGAGTCAGGAGATGCGGATGTTAAAGCGTGAAATGAACATTGCCGATTATGATGCTGAGCTGTGGGCAGCAATGGAAAAAGAAGTTGTTCGCCAGGAAGAACATATCGAGCTGATTGCGTCAGAAAACTATACCAGCCCGCGCGTTATGCAGGCTCAGGGTTCGCAGCTGACCAACAAATATGCCGAAGGCTACCCGGGCAAACGTTATTACGGTGGTTGTGAGTACGTCGACATCGTTGAACAACTGGCTATCGACCGCGCAAAAGAATTGTTCGGTGCAGATTTCGCTAACGTTCAGCCACACTCCGGCTCACAGGCGAACTTCGCGGTTTACACCGCATTGCTGCAACCGGGCGACACCATTCTGGGGATGAACCTCGGGCATGGCGGTCACCTGACACACGGTTCACCGGTCAACCTGTCCGGTAAACTGTATAACGTAGTGCCTTACGGCATCGACGAAAGCGGCGACATCGACTATGACGACGTTAAGCGTCAGGCAGAAACACACAAACCAAAAATGATCATCGGCGGCTTCTCAGCCTTCTCCGGTATCGTTGACTGGGCAAAAATGCGCGAAATCGCAGACAGCGTTGGCGCGTACTTCTTCGTCGATATGGCACACGTTGCCGGTCTGATTGCGGCGGGCGTTTACCCGAACCCGGTTCCGCACGCGCACATCGTGACCACCACTACGCACAAAACGCTGGCTGGCCCGCGCGGCGGTCTGATTCTGGCGAAAGGCGGTGACGAAGAGTTCTACAAAAAACTGAACTCCGCCGTCTTCCCTGGCGGCCAGGGCGGCCCGCTGATGCACGTGATTGCCGGTAAAGCGGTAGCACTGAAAGAAGCGATGGAACCTGAGTTCAAAACTTACCAGCAGCAAGTGGCTAAAAACGCCCAGGCAATGGTGGCTGTGGTTCTGGATCGTGGCTACAAAGTGGTTTCCGGCGGCACGCACAACCACCTGTTCCTGATGGATCTGGTTGATAAAAACCTGACCGGTAAAGAAGCCGATGCTGCACTGGGTCGCGCTAATATCACCGTCAACAAAAACAGCGTGCCTAACGATCCGAAGAGCCCGTTCGTGACTTCAGGCGTGCGAATCGGTACTCCGGCTATCACCCGTCGTGGCTTTAAAGAAGCTGAAGCGCGTGAACTGGCTGGCTGGATCTGCGACGTGCTGGACAACGTGAACGATGAAGCCACTAGCGAACGCGTTAAAGAGAAAGTTCTCGACATCTGTGCACGCTTCCCGGTTTACGCGTAATATTTGCGAAGCCGTAAAGCTGCTAAAACCCGCTCCGGCGGGTTTTTTTATGGGCATGTATCAGAATTTGTGAGCTGGCAGACATTACTGGAGTAAGAAAGCGTCTGCGGATTGCTAGCGATTGTGAGCTTTGTCAAAGTATTGGCCTCACACCGGAGGATTTATGGAATTGCGTTCCACGCGCTGGCTTGCACTCAGTTATTTCACCTATTTTTTCAGTTACGGTATTTTTCTTCCCTTCTGGGGCTTGTGGCTTAAAGGCGAGGGCATTTCCTCCGAAAGCATCGGCCTGTTGCTTGGCGCTGGTTTAGTCGCCCGTTTTCTCGGCACGTTAATCATTTCGCCTTCCATCAAAGACCCTTCGCATCTCATCACCGGTTTGCGGATCCTGGCGTTGCTCACGCTGGCGTTTGCGGTCGGCTTTTGGTTCGGCAACGGCTGGGCATGGCTGATGATCAATATCGCCGGTTTCAGCCTGTTCTTCGGCCCGCTGGTGCCGCTGACCGATGCGCTGGCGGGCACGCTGCAACGCCAGATCAATATGGATTACGGCAAAGTGCGCGTCTGGGGCTCGATTGCGTTTGTGATTGGCTCGGCGGTCACCGGCAAACTGGTTGAGGTCTACGGGCATAACGCAATCCTCTATACGCTGACGGCTGGCGTGGCGGCCATGCTACTGGGGATGTTGCTGCGCCCGAGTGTGAAACCGGTCGGTGAACCACGAACCAGCGGCGCACCGGCCATTTCATGGAAAGCATTGCTCGGCGAAAAACCGGTCTGGCGGTTCCTGTTATGCGTGACGTTATTGCAGGGCGCACATGCCGCTTACTATGGTTTCAGTGCGATTTACTGGCAGGATGTCGGCTATTCCTCTACCACCATCGGCTATTTGTGGTCGCTGGGCGTAGTGGCAGAAGTGCTGGTGTTTACCTTCAGCAAACAACTGTTCAGCCGCTGGTCGGCGCGGGATCTGTTGTTACTTTCCGCCATCTGCGGCGTGGTGCGCTGGGGAATGATGGGCGCGTTCACCGGGCTGCCGTGGCTGATTATGATTCAGATTTTGCATTGCGGTACCTTCACTGTCTGCCATCTGGCGGGAATGCGGTTTATCGCGGCGCGTCCGCGTGATCAGGTGATCCGTCTGCAATCGGTGTATTCCGCGCTGGCGATGGGCGGCGGCGTGGCGGTGATGACGATGGTTTCCGGCTTCCTGTTCGAGCATCTTCACGCCGGATTATTCTGGGTGATGGCGCTGCTGGCGGTACCGGCGATTTTCCTGCGTCCGCAGGTCACGCCGTCCGTACCGGAGGCGTCAGCCAGCTAGGGCGCTTCGAGCAGCGAGCGGATACGTTTTCGCTGCTCTTTCGCCAGCGGCAGTTGAGTGTGGATGACTAAAGGATCGGCGTCGGTGCTGCGGATGGCGTAAGGTGTGACAATCATCGCCACGCCGCCCGGCGCGCCGAACTGATAAAAATCTGCCAGCGTCTGATACTTGATATTGAGCGGCAGCAGCGTGGCTTCGCGCAATTGCTGCTCGACTGCTTCTTCCAGCTGCGGATTGTTATGCGTCAGCAGCAAAATCTGTTTTTCCTGCAAGGCATTTCCCTGCATCAGCCAGGCGCCAAACGTAATCGCCACCAGCCCGATTTCATCTTCTGAAAGACTGATCAGGTATTCGTGTTCAAACCCTTTCAGCGCTTCGCGCGTGGTGCGTACCAGACGCGGATACATCCTGTTCACTTCTTCCTGCATCAGATTATCGATACCAATACCGAAATGGCAGCGCTCAATGGCCGGGCCGAGATGCGCGAAAAGCTGGCCGACCAGCCCTTCGTAGCTGCTGAATTTCATGCCGGCGATTTCCTGAAAGCGCGCCACCATATTTTCAATTTCCAGCAGCAGACGCTGATCTTCCGTCGAACCGGAACTCTGGTAACTGTGGTTTTTTAACATGCGCAGCATCAGGGTAAAAAATTCGCACTCGCAGTCATCCAGCAAACCGTTACTGAGGCTTTGCAACTGAACATAAATTTCACGCGCTGCCGCGTATTCCGGTTTTTCCCGCAGCCAGCGGCGCTGTTGTTCCGTGAAATTTAAGCCGGTGGGGCGGTCGTTTTGCCATAAACAATACTGGAGGCAAATCTGCATCAGCTGGCGATCGTGCCCGCTGAGCGGTTTGGGCAACAGCGCGCCGCAATCTTCCAGGATCATGCCCAGAATGTCGGTGCGCAGCGCGGCCTTCGGGCAGGTCTGGCCCTCAAACGCGATGTGCAGCCAGGGAATAAAGTGGCGGGAGACGAAATCCGGTGAAATACGTAAGGTGCGGCGTAAGCCCTGAAATAAACACAGACGCTGGGCGAGACTGTCACCCTGAATGCGGCACTGTTTTTCACTGTACTGCAACACATCCAGGTGATGGATGCGCTGAATTTCACAGGTCACTTCCGCCAGATCTTCCCAGGTTGTGGCCAATCCGACGCCGTTAATTTCACTGATGATCTCCAGCTGAACCGCCGTCAGCGGCGCGTACAGCATCAGCAACACATGGCAGCGGCGTTGCGTAGCGGAAAGCGCAGGGGAGGGCTGTTTTTCTGGATTCATATCACCTGCCAAAAAGGTATCGCCTGAAATTATTAGTCAAGCATAGCAAAGCGGATGCCCGCAATAAGGCCGCGGGATTGGGTTTTACTCCGGCTTACAACTCAGATCACAGATATTTTTGACGACTGCTTAATTGCACAGCAAAATAGTGTTACTAAGTAACAATATCATGGCACTTTATAGGGATGTGACTTTGAATCCGAACAGGAACCGGCCCCTTTTTCGTAATGCAAAACGTCATGCAAAATGGCTGGGATTAGCGCTTTTTTGCCTGCCTGCCAGTGTCATGGCGCACCCGCACAGCTTTATTGATATGCAGACGACCCTGGTGGCCAATGAAACCTCGCTGACCGGGTTGAAAATGGTATGGACGATGGACGAAATCACCTCGGCAGATTTGCTTTACGACGCGCAGAACGCCAAACCCGGTTCCGATATCTGGAAGAAACTGGCGGCTGAAGTGATGGCAAGGGTGCTCAGCCAGCACTACTTCACGGATTTTTATCGTGAAGGAAAACCAGTGAAATACCTCGATTTACCCAGTGAATATGCGCTTTCCCGCAAAGGCGATCAGGCTGTGCTGGAGTTTGTGCTTCCGCTGGCGCACCCGCAACCGCTGGCGGGTAAACCGATGCAGTTCTCGACCTTCGATCCCTCCTATTTTGTGGATATGACGTATAAAGACAATACCGCGCTGCATCTGCCGCCTGAGCTGGAAAAACGCTGCACGCTGGCGTTGTTTACGCCAAAACCCAATGCCTCGCTGCAAAACTATGCGCTGTCTCTGGATAAGGCTGATGCGCCGCCGGAAGATATGGATCTTGGTCAGCAATTTGCTCAGAAGGTCACACTCGAATGTCATTAATTTCAGCGCCATCGAAAACTTTTTCCTGGCGGGATTTATGGCCGCTGGCGGTATTTCTGATCCTGCTGACGGGCGGGGCGTTTGCTCTGTTTCATTACTGGCCGCGAATTCTGCTCAGCAGCATTATCTGGCAGCGCGAACTGCATCAGGAACTGGCCGGGCTTTTGCGGCAGGTGAAAGAAAATCCGTTACAGGCAGGCATGACGCTCGCAGGTTTCAGTCTGATTTATGGCGTGATCCACGCCATCGGGCCGGGGCACGGAAAAATCGTTATCACGACCTATCTGGCGACGCATCCGTCACGCCTGAAAAACAGCCTGAAACTGACGTTTGCCTCGGCGATCGTTCAGGGACTGGTGGCGATTTTGCTGGTCAGTGTGGTGCTTGGTGTTTTACAGCTTTCTTCGCGTCAGCTGCATCAGAGCAGCTTCTGGATGGAGCGGGGCAGTTTCATTCTGGTGATTCTTCTCGGATTATTGCTGTGCTGGCGGGCGCTTAAAAGGGTCTGGCAGACGATAAAAAGTTTGCAGCCAGCACCGGCCATGCGTATCCACAGCCTTTCTCTGCTGGACACTCAGCCGCACGTTCATGACGAGCACTGTGGCTGCGGGCATCAGCATGTCCCGAGCGATCAGCAGCTTCAGGCGGGCGGCGATTTACGTACGCAAATCGCGATTGTGCTGGCGATGGGGCTGCGTCCGTGCTCCGGCGCGATCATGGTTCTGCTGTTCTCCAAAGTGATCGGCGTTTACAGCTGGGGCGTGATTTCTGCCATCACGATGGCTATCGGCACGTCGCTGACCGTGTCGCTCGTCGGCGTACTGGTATTTTACAGCCGTTCGCTGGCGGTGAAGCTGAGCGCAACGCGCACCCCTGCGGCCTGGCAGCGGATCACCTGGTCGCTGCTGGCGCTCACCGGCGGGATTGTGTTGCTGGTGGCAGGGATTTTACTCTTCAGCACCGGCGGCGGAGACGTTTCGCCGATCACCGGCGGTCCCTTCAGGGGATAACTTTCGCCGCAGAAATCGCAGGCATAAAAAAACGGACGCCCGATGGACGTCCGTTTTTTTTGGATCTTACGATCCGAAACCGGCGAAATTAACGCTTCAGCGCTTCGCTCAGTTCATCACGCATGGTCATCAGAATACCTTTAACGACGCGTGGGTTACCGGCAACGATGTTACCGGAAGAGAAATGGTTATGGCCGCCAACGAAGTCAGTCACAACGCCGCCTGATTCACGAACCAGCAGCTCGCCACCGGCGAAATCCCAAGGTTTCAGGGCGATTTCGAAGAAACCGTCAACGCGGCCAGCAGCTACGTAAGCCAGATCCAACGCAGCAGAACCGGTGCGACGGAAATCAGCACATTCGGTGAACAGTTTGCCCACGACGTTCATGTAGCTTTTTGCGTGTTGTTTGGCTTTGAACGGGAAACCGGTCGCCAGAATGGTGCCGTCGAGATCTTTCGCGTTAGTGCCGCGCAGACGGTAACCGTTCAGCTGTGCGCCCTGACCGCGGGTCGCGGTGAACAGTTCGTTACGCATTGGATCGTAAACTACCGCGACTTCAGTGCGGCCTTTGATGCGCACGGCGATAGAAACAGCGAAATGTGGGAAGCGTTTAACGAAGTTGGTGGTGCCATCCAGCGGGTCGATAATCCATTGTACGTCTTTGTCTTCGCCTTCCAGTTCGCCACACTCTTCACTGATGATGGTGTGTTTTGGATAGGATTTGCGAATGACATCGATAATCATGTGCTCTGCATCGCGGTCTACATTGGTAACAAAATCGTTGGTACCTTTTTGGGTAGATTCTACAGAGTCTGGCGTTTCGTAATGTTTGGCAATCAGGTTACCGGCCTTGCGCGCAGCGCGCACGGCGATGGTGAGCATCGGATGCATGGATATCTTCCAACTAGGATGTTAAAGAACGGGAATACGGGAAACGGCGCGCAGTATAGCAGGGGTTCTGAAAATTAACTACCGTTGTGTTAGGCTGTTGTGATTTTCCGTCTGGTAAGAGTTCCTATGCTGCCCAATATCCGCATTGTATTAGTAGAAACGTCCCACACTGGCAATATGGGCTCTACTGCCCGCGCCATGAAAACCATGGGTTTATCAAGTCTTTACCTGGTTAATCCGCTGGTAAAACCTGACTCTCAGGCTATCTCTTTGTCTGCCGGTGCCAGCGATGTGATCGGCAACGCCACCATCGTTGATACCCTGGACGAAGCTCTTTCCGGTTGTAGTCTGGTTATCGGTACCAGTGCGCGTTCCCGCACACTGCCGTGGCCGATGCTTGAGCCGCGTGAATGTGGTGAGCACAGTGCCAAAGCGGCACAAACCGCGCCGGTTGCGCTGGTCTTCGGGCGCGAACGCGTCGGGCTGACTAATGAAGAGCTGCAAAAATGTAACTACCACGTCTGTATTCCGGCGAATCCTGAATACAGCTCGCTGAATCTGGCGATGGCCGTGCAGATTATTGCGTATGAAGTGCGCGTGGCTCATCTGGCGTTACTCGAAGCCGCAAAACCGCAGGTAGAATACGAAGAATCGCCGTATCCGCTGGTCGACGATCTGGAGCGTTTTTATCAGCATCTGGAACAGACACTTCTGGAAACCGGCTTCATTCGCCAGGCTCATCCAGGGCAGGTGATGAGCAAATTACGCCGTTTATTCACCCGTGCGCGACCTGAATCTCAGGAGTTAAACATCCTGCGCGGCATTCTGACGTCGATTGAAAAGACTCATAACAACAAAGAATAAGCCTGTTTTTGGGGTTATTAAGGCGACTTTTTGTTATGTGAATCATTGTGTTGCGGTGCCATTACTTTTGGAGGCAAAAACGCCTGTTTTTCCTCAGTGTAATACTTGAGTAAATTACTCGGTTAAATAGTTGACTGATTTACTCGGGAATGTCAGACTCATTTGCATCAACCGCATTCGTGCGTTTTTAAAAGACATTTAAAACAGGTAACCATGCTATGAGACTGACATCCAAAGGCCGTTATGCCGTGACCGCTATGCTCGACGTTGCACTGCATTCACAGGAAGGACCAGTACCCCTGGCTGATATTTCTGAGCGTCAGGGTATTTCTCTTTCTTATCTGGAGCAGTTGTTCTCGCGTTTACGTAAAAATGGTTTGGTTGCCAGTGTTCGTGGTCCGGGCGGTGGTTATCTGCTGGGTAAAGATTCCGGTGATATCGCCGTTGGCGCGGTGATTACTGCCGTTGACGAATCTGTCGATGCGACCCGTTGTCAGGGTAAAGAAGGATGCCAGAACGGCGAACGTTGCCTGACGCACACATTGTGGCGTGATCTGAGCGAGCGCATCAGCGGTTTCCTCAACAACATCACACTGGCAGAGCTGGTCAACAACCAGGAAATCCTGGAAGTGGCCGACCGTCAGAACGGTGAAATCCGTCGTCAGCCAAATGGCCGTCAGATGGAGACGATCAACGTAAATCTCAGAGCGTAATCTCTTCATTTACATTTGATCGATAGTTATAAAAGCCCGTGGGAATTCACATTTCCGCGGGCTTTTGCATTTTCAGACGCCAATACTTACCGTTTAGTGCCCGCAAAACGTCATTTCCCTTTTAAGAATTCGTGAAGCCGTTTTAAACTGGGTGTCGTTTTTTTAATTCTTTCGTTCGCAACAGAACGCGCAGTCCGGAGCTTGCCTGCCATGAAATTACCTATTTATCTCGATTACTCTGCCACTACGCCGGTTGATCCGCGCGTCGCTGAGAAAATGATGCAGTGTCTGACACTGGACGGTACTTTCGGTAATCCGGCTTCCCGTTCTCACCGTTTTGGCTGGCAGGCAGAAGAGGCGGTGGATGTGGCGCGCAACCAGATTGCCGAGCTGATCAATGCCGATCCGCGTGAAATCGTATTCACTTCTGGTGCGACAGAATCCGATAATCTGGCGATCAAAGGTGCCGCGCACGCGCAACGCGAAAAAGGCAAACACATTATTACCAGCCAGACTGAGCATAAAGCGGTGCTTGATACCTGCTATCAGCTGGAAACTGAAGGTTTTGACGTTACGTATCTGGCACCCCAGGCTGACGGTTTTATCGCGCCGGTGGCGATCGAAGCCGCGATGCGTCCGGATACGATCCTGGTATCTATCATGCAGGTGAATAACGAAATCGGCGTGGTGCAGGATATCGCGACCATTGGCGAACTGTGCCGCAGCCGTGGCGTGTTGTTCCACGTGGATGCGACCCAGAGTGTGGGGAAAATTAATATAGATCTCAGCGAGTTGCCGGTCGATTTGATGTCGTTTTCCGCGCACAAGATTTATGGCCCGAAAGGCATCGGCGCGTTGTATGTGCGTCGCAAACCGAAAGTCCGCATCGAAGCACAAATCCACGGCGGCGGTCATGAGCGCGGTATGCGTTCAGGTACATTGCCGGTACATCAGATTGTCGGAATGGGCGAAGCGTATCGTATCGCAAAAGAAGAAATGGCCGCTGAAGTGGTGCGTCTGACCGCACTGCGCGATCGCCTGTGGAAAGGTATTCAGCAGCTTGATCAGGTGTTTCTCAATGGCGCACCGGAACATGCTGCGCCAAATATTCTCAACGTCAGTTTTGCCGATGTTGAAGGTGAATCCCTGATTATGGCGCTTAAGGATCTGGCGGTGTCGTCTGGCTCAGCCTGTACGTCCGCCAGCCTTGAACCCTCTTACGTGCTGCGCGCGCTGGGACTAAGCGAAGAGCTGGCACACGGCTCAATCCGTTTTTCTCTCGGGCGCTGGACGACGGAAGAAGAAATTGATTATGCGGTTGCGCTGGTGGTGAAATCAGTCCGCCGCCTGCGTGAATTGCCCCCTGTTTATACGAAATGAAGTGCCACCCGCTGAAAGGGTGATTTGCCTGTCATTGATAAAGAATATTCATTGAAGATAAAAACAATCAGGAGTCCTGTTATGAGTTCCGAAGTAACGACCAATGAAGCGATGTCCGTTTTCCTTTCGTCTGAGCCCGCTGATGCACGCTGGGGCGAAAAGGCAATCCTGAGCACGGATTCCGCCGGTATGACCATTCATCTGAAAGACGGTGACGCGCTGACCGCAATTTCACGTGCTGCACGCCGCATCGACGGTCAGGGCGTGAAAAACGTCAGACTGGCGGGTGAGGGCTGGGATCTGGAAAACAGCTGGGCATTCTGGCAGGGCTTTCGTGGTCCGAAAGGCACCCGCAATGTTGAATGGGCCGAATTGTCTGAAGATGACGCGAACACGCTGAAACAACGCCTCAAAATCATCGACTGGGTACGTAATACGATTAATACCCCGGCGGAAGATTTATCTCCTGAACAACTGGCCACCCGCGCCGTAGATTTAATGTGTGAGTTTGGCAACGAGAAAGTCAGCTACCGCATCACCAAAGGCGACGATCTGCGCCAGCAAAGTTATATGGGTATCCACACTGTGGGCCGTGGCTCTGACCGTCCGCCGGTCCTGCTGGCACTGGATTACAACCCGAGCGGTGACGCGGATGCCCCGGTGTATGCCTGTCTGGTCGGCAAAGGGATTACCTTCGACACCGGTGGTTACAGCCTGAAACCGAGCGCTTCCATGGATTCCATGAAAGCCGATATGGGCGGTGCCGCCACCCTGACTGGCGCACTGGCACTGGCGGCGGCAAATGGCCTGAACAAACGTGTAAAACTGTATCTTTGCTGTGCGGATAATATGGTCAGCGGTAACGCACTGAAACTTGGCGATATTATCCGTTACCGTAATGGCAAAACTGTTGAAGTCATGAACACTGATGCCGAAGGCCGTCTGGTGCTGGCCGATGGCCTGATCGACGCGTCTGCGCAAAACCCGGAACTGATTATTGATGCGGCAACGCTGACCGGCGCGGCTAAAACGGCGCTGGGTAACGATTACCATGCGCTGTTCAGCTTTGACGATGCACTGGCAGGCGAACTGCTGGAAAGCGCGAAAGCTGAACACGAACCGTTCTGGCGTCTGCCGCTGGAAGAGTTCCACCGTTCACATCTGCCGTCTAACTTTGCCGAGCTGAACAACATTGCCGGCCCTGCGCACACTGCGGGCGCGAGCACGGCGGCAGCCTTCCTGTCTCATTTCGTGACTGAATATAAGAAAGGCTGGCTGCACATCGACTGTTCTGCCACTTACCGTAAAAGCGCGGCGGATCTGTGGTCTGCCGGTGCAACCGGTCTGGGTGTGCGTACCGTAGCGAACTTATTGTTAGCCAAAGCGAAGTAAGTTTCAGAAAGTAATGAATGCATGATGCACAACGGGGCGCTTAACGGCGCCCCGTTTTATACGATTAGCGGAGTTAAGAATCATGAGTGTCCCACACGATCATCTTCCTGCTGGCGCAGCGGCGACTGACGGTGAAAACGAGCTGGAGCGCCTGCTTCGTCTGTCGGTGACCGCACCGGCCTGGCGTCCGGCGTTTTACCAAACCTTGCTGGAATCTACCGTTTTTGTGCTGGGCGATGCAGGGCAGGATGAGGCTGAAAAGCAGGGCAGTGTGGCGATCACCGCTGGCAGTGAACTGAATATTTTGCACTGGGAGAAGCAGGACGGCAGTTCGATCATTCCTTTCTTCTCGTCAGTTGATGTGCTTGAAAAAGCCAGCGCGGGCGAAAGCCCCGACGAGCAGGCGTTTGTTGCGTTGCCTGCCCGTGTGTTATTTGAAATGACGCAGGGCGATGAGCTATTTCTGAATCCTAAATCCGAATACGGAAAGGAATTCACGCCAAACGAAGTCACGCTGCTGCTGAGCAACGGCGGATTGCATGCGCCGTCAGAGCTGGTGCTGGACAAAGAGAGTCAGTTACTGATTGGTCAGCCGGAAGAATATCCTTCAGCAATGATTGATGCGCTAACGACGCTGTTTACCCAGAAAAAACCGGTGCGCCGTGCATTTATGGCGCTCATCCACGATAAAGCGGTGGACGACCAGCCGAACCTGCTGATTGGTTTGGAAGCGGATGGTGACGAGCAGGAAATCGATGCGCTGATCCGTGAGGCGGGCAATGTGGCGAGTGAAACCTCTCCCGACGATCGTCCGGTGGATTTCTGCATAGTTTCTGAAAAGGAACGCGGTATCAGCCATTATCTGATCAGCCACACCCAGCCTTTTTATCAGCGCAAGTGGGGAAGCTGGTTACGGAACATTATTCCGTCGTCGGGCCAGGCATAAATTTGCGGATAAAGCAGGGCAGAGCACCGTTTTGCCCCCGTTTTGTTTAAGGGAAATGGGCGGTTTGGGTGCGATAGTGAATCAATGACACATTTTTTTAATTAAATGTTGTGATTCGGGTAGGCAATCTTAACTTCGCTCCCTATAATCACCGCCATTTTACGGCAGGTATAACATTAAATTAACCGGCCCTACCTATAAAAGTCAGACAGAGGTTTTTTCATGACTATCGAACGTACTTTCTCCATCATCAAGCCAAACTCCGTAGCTAACAACGACATCGGCGCTATCTACGCACGTTTCGAACGCGCGGGTTTCACCATCATCGCGTCTAAAATGCTGAAACTGACTAAAGAACAAGCTGAAGGCTTCTACGCAGAACACAAAGGGCGTCCTTTCTTCGACGGTCTGGTTGAGTTCATGACCTCTGGCCCGATCATGGTTCAGGTTCTGGAAGGCGAAAACGCTGTTCAGCGTAACCGTGACATCATGGGCGCAACGAACCCGGATAACGCTCTGGCAGGTACCCTGCGTGCAGACTTCGCTGACAGCTTCACAGCTAATGCGGTTCACGGTTCTGACGCTGTAGAATCTGCACAACGCGAAATCGCTTACTTCTTCACCGAAAGCGAAATCTGCCCGCGTTAAGATTTTTGGGCAAGCTTCGCTGGAAGATGTGCCGCAAATTCGCAAGAATTTTGTAACAGTCACTTTCCAAACATGGCAACTTTGCCCTAAAATTTGTACAATGTTGCGCCCCGAATGAGCCAGCCTCTTCGGGGCGCAATTTATTTGCAGGCCGCCAGTTTCCGAAAAAGTGCCGGCTCTGCACTTCCAATACGCCATAACGTGTAACAACGAGGCCATTTTTCATCATGTTAGAATCAAACACGCCCGAGCATATCTTGTCTGAGAACACTCCCTTATCCGCAGAAGCCGTGAACACTGTTGTGCCGCCTGCTGCCGCAAAAATTAACCTTCTGGATCTGAACCGCAAACAAATGCGTGAGTTTTTTATCAACATGGGCGAAAAACCGTTCCGTGCTGATCAGGTCATGAAGTGGATGTACCATTATTGCAGCGATGATTTCGAGCAAATGACCGATATCAATAAGCCACTGCGTGAAAAACTGGCCCGCGTTGCAGAAATTCGTGCGCCTGAAGTGGCGTCCGAACAACGTTCCACTGACGGCACCATCAAGTGGGCCATTCAGGTAGGCGGGCAGTTGGTCGAAACCGTGTATATCCCGGACGGCGACCGTGCGACGCTTTGCGTTTCTTCTCAGGTAGGTTGTGCGCTGGAATGTACTTTCTGCTCAACCGCCCAGCAGGGCTTTAACCGTAACCTGCGCGTGTCCGAGATTATCGGCCAGGTATGGCGTGCGGCAAAAATTATCGGTGCCGCAAAAGTGGCCGGTACGCGACCTATCACCAACGTGGTGATGATGGGCATGGGCGAGCCTTTGCTGAACCTGAACAACGTGGTTCCGGCAATGGAAATCATGCTCGACGATTTCGGGTTTGGTCTGTCAAAACGTCGCGTTACGCTCTCCACCTCAGGTGTTGTGCCTGCGCTGGATAAACTCGGCGATATGATTGACGTGGCTCTGGCCATTTCTCTGCACGCGCCAAATGACGCCATCCGCGACGAAATCGTCCCGATTAACCGCAAATACAATATCGATACTTTCCTTGCCGCTGTTGAGCGTTATATCGGTAAATCCAACGCCAATCAGGGCCGCGTGACCATCGAATACGTCATGCTCGACCATATCAACGATGGTACTGAACATGCGCATGAGCTGGCAGAACGTCTGAAAAATACGCCTTGCAAGATTAACCTCATCCCATGGAACCCCTTCCCGGGCGCACCCTATGGCCGCAGCTCCAACAGCCGTATTGACCGTTTCTCGAAAGTGCTGATGGATTACGGTTTCACGGTGATAGTACGTAAAACCCGTGGCGACGACATTGATGCCGCGTGCGGGCAGCTGGCGGGTGACGTAATCGACCGTACTAAACGTACGTTGAAGAAAAAAATGGCAGGCGAGCAGCAGATTTCCGTAAAAGCCGTGTAGTCGCCATAAGCCGTAAGGTGTACGAGGGGGCACTGTGCAGTGCGGGTAAGCCCCCCGTTTTGTTGTCGATGGCAAGATAAAGGGAATTAAGCATGACAATGAATGGCAGTGTGAAGTTGCTGATTGTAGCGGGAATTTCTGTTGCGCTGCTGGCGGGTTGTTCCGGTACGCCGAAAGAAACGCAACAGGCCACGGGCGCAGCGCAAACGCGTCTGGAGCTGGGGATGGAATATCTTTCTCAGGGCAATATGGACGCGGCGAAGCAAAATTTACAGAAAGCCGTGGATGGCGCGCCGGATGATTATCGCACTCAGCTCGGAATGGCGCTTTACGAGCAAAAAAACGGCGATCAGAATGCTGCGCAAAGCCGCTACCAGCAAGCGCTGAAGCTGGCACCGCAAAATGGCACTGTGATGAATAATTACGGTGCGTTTTTGTGTAGTTTAGGGCAGTATGTACCCGCACAACAGCAGTTTAGCGCCGCAGCTAATGCACCTGATTACGGTCAGGTAGCTGACAGCCTGGAAAATGCAGGCTACTGTTTTCTGAAGGCCAATCAGAATGAGGAAGCGCGAGTGTTACTAAGCCGGGCATTAAAAGTTGATCCCGATAAAGGCGCACCCTTGCTGACTGAGGCAACCAAAGAATTTGGGGAAGGGAACCGCGCTCAGGCGAAACTATTACTGGATGTATATCAACATGTTCTGCCAGCCACTGCTGAAAGTATCATGTTACAAATTCGATTCGCTGCGTTAGCGGGCAATCCGGATAGCGTTCAACGCTACGGTAAGCAGCTTGCGCGTAGTTATCCACAATCTAAACAGTACCAGCAGTTCTTAGCTAATGAATACTGAAGCCTCCCAAGAAAATAATGCAAAACTGACCACAGGCGAACGTCTGCGTCAGGCTCGTGAACAGTTAGGTCTCAGTCATCAGGCCGTTGCAGAACGCCTGTGTCTGAAAGTCTCAACTATTCGCCAAATCGAAGAAGAAACGACGCCGGCCGATCTTGCGCCGACTTTCCTGCGTGGTTATCTGCGCTCTTACGCCAAGCTGGTGCACGTTCCTGAAGAGGAACTGTTAGGTCTGATTGGTAAACAAGCTCCCATTAAAGTGCCGAAAGTTGCTTCAATGCAGGGTTTTTCCCTGGGTAAGTCCCGCAAAAAACGCGATGGCTGGCTGATGGGCTTTACCTGGCTTGTAGTGTTTGTGGTGATCGGCCTGACCGGTGCGTGGTGGTGGCAAAATCATCAGGCGCAGCAGCAAGAAATCGCCACCATGGCTGACCAGTCTTCTGCGCAACTGAATCAGGATAATGGTCAGGGTCAAGCGGTTCCTCTGGGTGATAACGCGAACTCTGCGCCGACCACAGAAGATACGTCTTCTGCGCAGGCGACCGAGCCGCAGCCACAAAACAGTATTCCGCTGAATACCACACCGGCTCCTGCTACCGCCGCAGGCACTACACCGGCTGTAACGGGTTCACAGGAACCGGCAGCGGTTTCTACCAGCCAGCCAGCAACAACGGCTGAGAATGGTCTGCCTACGGGTGACGCACAAACTGCTGCGGCAGCAGGTGCAGATCCACAAGCGGTTGCTTTGACTTTTAAGGCTGACTGCTGGTTACAAATCGATGACGCATCAGGTAAAACCCTGTTCAGCGGCATTAAAAAAGGCGGCGAGTCACTCAGCGTTAAGGGCACTGCGCCGTATAAGCTGAAAATCGGTGCTCCGGGTGCGGTGGATATCCAATTCCAGGGCAAACCGGTTGATTTAAGTCGTTTTGTAAAATCAAGCCGTGTTGCACGCCTGACCTTAGCTGCCGAGTAATCGGCAGTTTGTCAGACGCTTGTAACGATGGAGAGTGAAGTAATGCATAACCAAGCACCCATTACCCGTCGCAAATCAACCCGGATTTATGTCGGCAAGGTGCCTGTAGGTGACGGCGCGCCGATTGCAGTGCAATCGATGACCAACACCCGCACCACAGACGTAGCGGCGACAGTCGCACAAATCAAATCACTGGAACGCGTGGGTGTCGATATTGTCCGCGTTTCTGTGCCTACAATGGATGCCGCTGAGGCGTTCAAACTTATCAAGCAGCAGGTTAATGTCCCGCTGGTCGCTGATATCCATTTTGATTACCGCATCGCGCTGCAAGTAGCAGAATACGGCGTGGATTGCCTGCGTATTAACCCGGGCAATATCGGTAACGAATCCCGCATCCGCTCCGTAGTGGATTGCGCCCGCGACAAAAATATTCCTATCCGTATCGGTGTGAACGGCGGCTCTCTGGAAAAAGATATCCAGGAAAAGTACGGCGAACCTACTCCGCAAGCGCTGCTGGAATCTGCGATGCGTCACGTCGATATTCTCGATCGCCTCAACTTTGATCAGTTTAAAGTCAGCGTGAAAGCGTCCGACGTTTTTCTGGCCGTTGAGTCTTACCGCCTGCTGGCCAAACAAATTGTTCAGCCATTGCACCTTGGGATTACGGAGGCGGGCGGTCTACGCGCCGGTTCTGTCAAGTCGGCTATCGGGCTGGGTTTACTGCTGTCAGAAGGTATCGGCGACACGCTGCGTATCTCACTGGCGGCCGATCCTGTCGAAGAAGTGAAAGTCGGTTTTGATATCCTGAAGTCATTGCGTATCCGTTCCCGTGGGATCAACTTCATTGCCTGCCCGACCTGTTCACGTCAGGAATTTGATGTCATCGGTACGGTGAATGCGCTGGAACAGCGTCTGGAAGATCTCATTACGCCAATGGATGTTTCGATCATCGGTTGCGTGGTGAATGGCCCGGGAGAAGCGCTGGTCTCCACAATCGGTGTTACGGGTGGTCATAATAAAAGCGGTTTCTACGAAGATGGTGTTCGTCAGAGAGAGCGTTTTGACAACACAGATATGATCGACCAGTTAGAAGCAAAAATTCGCGCCAAAGCGGCGATTATGGATGAGAGTAAACGTATCGTTATCAATCATCTTGAAAAGTAACATCGGTTGCGGGCGTCTGCGGACGCCTGCATTATATTGAACCCGGTAGGGGATAGTGTCTGCGCGTTGAACCGCAGGGCACAAAACCCCTATAATCGGGTTCATTTTTTATAAAACGATAGAGAACTGACGTGGCAAAGAATATCCAGGCCATTCGCGGCATGAACGACTATCTGCCTGAAGACACGGCATTATGGCAGCGTATCGAAGGTACGTTGAAACAAGTGCTCGGCGGTTACGGCTACAGTGAGATCCGTATGCCGATTGTAGAGCAGACCCCATTGTTTAAGCGCGCTATCGGTGAAGTGACCGATGTCGTGGAAAAAGAAATGTATACCTTTGAAGACCGCAACGGTGAAAGCCTGACGCTGCGTCCTGAAGGTACGGCTGGCTGCGTCCGTGCCGGCATCGAACATGGTCTGCTGTACAATCAGGAACAACGTCTGTGGTACATCGGCCCGATGTTCCGCTACGAGCGCCCGCAAAAAGGCCGCTATCGTCAGTTTAATCAGCTCGGTGTGGAAGTCTTTGGCCTGCAAGGCCCGGATGTTGATGCCGAACTGATCCTCCTGAGTGCCCGCTGGTGGCGTGCGCTGGGTATCGCTGAACACGTTACGCTTGAGCTGAACTCTATCGGCTCTCTGGAAGCCCGCGCCAATTATCGTGATGCGCTGGTGGCTTTCCTTGAGCAGCATAAAGACAAGCTGGATGAAGACTGTAAACGCCGCATGTACAGCAATCCGCTGCGCGTTCTGGACTCTAAAAATCCGGATATTCAGGCGTTATTAAATGATGCGCCGAAGCTCGGTGATTATCTTGATGATGAATCAAGAGAACACTTTGCAGGTCTGTGTGAACTTTTAGAGCAGTCTGGTATCCCATATACGGTTAATCAGCGACTTGTGCGCGGTCTGGATTATTACAACCGCACCGTGTTCGAGTGGGTAACCAGCAGCCTGGGGGCGCAGGGCACCGTGTGTGCTGGTGGCCGTTATGACGGGCTGGTAGAACAATTGGGTGGTCGTGCAACACCTGCCGTCGGTTTTGCTATGGGACTGGAGCGCCTGGTCTTACTGGTTCAGGCTGTAAATCCAGATTTCAAAGCACCTGCGACGGTAGATGCTTATGTGATTTCTTCTGGTGCGGGTACGCAAAGTGCGGCGATGCAACTGGCTGAAACGCTGCGTGATGCACTGCCTGAACTGAAAGTGATGACTAACTACGGTGGCGGTAACTTCAAAAAGCAATTTGCCCGTGCTGACAAATGGGGTGCTCGCATTGCCCTGGTGCTGGGTGAAGATGAAGTCGCAAACCTGCAGGTTGTTGTAAAAGATCTGCAAAGTGGAACGCAAGAAACGCTGGCGCAAAGCGAACTCGCCGCGCGTCTGGCTTCGATGTTGGGTTAAGGAGAAGGACACTGTGGAAGTCTATACCACTGAGAATGAACAGGTTGATGCTGTACGTCGCTTCTTTGCCGAGAACGGTAAAGCGCTGGCCATCGGCGTGGTTCTGGGGATTGCAGCCCTGAGTGGCTGGCGTTTCTGGCAGAGCCATCAGGACTCAGCCTTGACGGAAGCCTCTGCCTCTTTCCAGAAAGCTAATCAGTCGCTGACCGCGAATAGCGCTCAGGGTGTTGCTGACCTCGAAAAATTTGCGCAGAGCAATGACAACAATTACGGGGTGTTTGCTGCCCTGCAACTGGCCGATCATTTCGTGGAAGCGAAAGATTTCGCGAATGCTGAAAAGCAGCTGGCGCAGGCACAAGGCTTTGCAAAAGAAGATAATTTACATTCGCTGGTGAATTTACGTCTGGCTCGTGTCCAGATGCAGCAAGGCAAATTTGATGATGCACTCAAAACGTTAGACGGCGTGAAGGGTCAAGGCTGGGTGGCAATGCAGCAAGGCATCCGCGGTGATGTTCTGCTGGCAAAAGGCGATGCAAAAGGCGCTCGCGAAGCCTACAGCAAAGGAATTGATTCTAAACCCTCTCAAACGCTGCAAACCATGCTGCGTATGAAATTGAACAACTTAGCCAGCTAAGGGGAACCCCGATGCAATTGCGTAAAACACTCTTGGTAGGATGGGTTTCTGTTGCCCTGCTGAGTGGCTGTTCATTGTTTAACAGCGAAGAAGACGTTGTGAAAATGTCTCCGCTGCCAAAAGTTGAAAACCAGTTCACTCCGACGAAAGTCTGGAGCAAGTCTGTCGGCAATGGCGTAGGCGAATACTATTCCAACCTGCATCCTGCCTGGCAGGACAGCACCATCTATGCCGCCGACCGCTTTGGTGTGGTGAAAGCGCTGGATGCGGACAGCGGGAAGGAAAAATGGAGTGTTAACCTGTCTGAAAAAACCGGTTTCTTCTCCAGCAATATCTCGGCTCAGCTTTCCGGTGGCCTGACAGTTTCCGGTGATCATGTTTACGTCGGCAGCGAAAAAGCTGTGGTTTACGCATTGAACACGGCAGATGGTACCGTGGCATGGCAGACTAAAGTGGCGGGTGAAGCGTTATCCCGCCCGGTAGTCAGCGATGGTCTGGTTCTGGTTCACACTGGCAACGGTATGTTGCAGGGTCTGAGTGAGTCCGATGGTACAATCCAGTGGACCGCTAACCTTGATATGCCAACGCTCTCTCTGCGTGGTGAATCTGCGCCTGCGGTTGCGTTTGGTGCGGCTATCGTCGGCGGTGATAACGGTCGCGTAAGCGCCGTGCTGATGAAAGAAGGCCAGTTGATCTGGCAGCAACGTATTTCTCAGACTACCGGAACGACTGAAATCGATCGTCTTAGCGATGTGGATACTACGCCGGTTATCGTTGATGGCGTTGTGTATACGCTGGCTTATAACGGCAATCTGGTGGCGATGGATCTGCGTTCTGGTCAGATTGCGTGGAAACGTGATGTGGGTTCCGTGAATGACATCATCGTTGATGCTGGCCGTATTTATCTGGTCGATCAGGATGACCGCGTTATGGCCCTCGACACCCAGGGCGGCGTGAGCCTGTGGCGTCAAAGTGAATTGCTGCACCGTAACCTGACGGCACCTGTGCTGTATAATGGTTACCTTGTGGTCGGTGATTCCGAAGGTTATCTGCACTGGATCAACACCACGGATGGCCGTTTTGTTGCTCAGCAGAAAGTTGACAGCGATGGCTTCCTGAGTGCGCCGATTGTGGCAAGCGACAAGCTGGTTGTGCAGGCGAAAGGCGGCGAAGTTTACTCCTTTACACGCTGATATCGCGACCCGCGTCTGGCTTTGAGATCGCTTGATCCCGGCCTTTAAAACGGCTCCTGAATTGCTCAGGGGCCGTTTCGTATTCTGAAAATAGCGTAATGACTCATTGAGAATTACGGCGTAAGAAATTGAATTATAGCGGTTTGCCTGAATTTACAGGCGTGCCGTCTATTTGCGTTTAGCTCTATATATAAAAACTGAGGCTTCAAAATGATACCTGTCGTTGCGCTTGTTGGGCGCCCGAATGTGGGTAAATCCACTTTATTTAACCGTTTAACCAAGACGCGTGATGCGCTGGTTGCGGATTTCCCGGGGCTTACGCGTGACCGCAAGTATGGTCGTGCAGAAATTGAGGGTAATGAATTCATCATCGTTGATACCGGCGGTATCGACGGTACCGAAGATGGCGTTGAAACCCGTATGGCCGGGCAGTCACTGCTGGCAATCGAAGAAGCCGACATCGTCTTGTTCATGGTGGATGCGCGCGCGGGCCTGATGCCTGCCGATCAGGGCATTGCCCAGCATCTGCGCAGCCGTGAAAAAGCGACGTTCCTGGTCGCCAACAAAACTGACGGTTTAGACCCTGATAGCGCCACCGGCGATTTCTATTCCCTCGGTCTGGGCGAAGTATACGCGATTGCCGCTTCCCACGGCCGTGGTGTAGCACAACTGATTGAACACGTTCTGGTGCCGTTTGTTGGTGAAAAACCTGTAGAAGTTGAGCTGAGTGAAGAAGAAGCCAACGCCGCTTACTGGGCTGAACAGGAAGCAACCGGTGATGAAATCCCGGAAGACGAAGAAGATAATTTCGACCCGACAACATTGCCTATCAAACTGGCTATCGTCGGGCGTCCGAACGTAGGTAAGTCCACACTGACTAACCGCATTCTGGGTGAAGAGCGCGTCGTGGTTTACGACATGCCGGGCACCACGCGCGACAGTATTTATATTCCGATGGTGCGCGACGAACGCGAATACGTTCTTATCGACACCGCCGGTGTGCGCAAACGCGGTAAAGTTACTGAAACGGTTGAGAAATTCTCCGTTATCAAAACGCTGAAGGCGATTGAAGACGCGAACGTCGTGATGCTGGTTATTGATGCCCGTGACGGTATCTCCGATCAGGATTTGTCACTGCTGGGCTTCATCCTCAACAGCGGGCGTTCACTGCTGATTGTGGTGAACAAGTGGGATGGAATGAGCGAAGAAGCGCGTGCGCAGGTGAAAGACCAGTTGGATCTGCGCCTCGGTTTCGTTGACTTCGCGCGTATCCACTTCATCTCAGCCCTGCACGGCAGCGGCGTGGGTAACCTGTTCGAATCCGTGATTGAAGCGTACACCTGCGCAACTACGCGTGTGAGCACTTCCTTACTGACACGTATCATGCAAATGGCGGCAGACGATCACCAGCCACCGCTGGTCAATGGCCGTCGCGTTAAGCTGAAATATGCGCACGCGGGGGGGTATAACCCGCCAATCGTGGTAATTCACGGTAACCAGGTGAAAGATCTGGCTGATTCCTATAAACGCTATCTGATGAACTACTTCCGTCGCTCACTGAAAGTGATGGGTACGCCAATACGTATTCAGTTCAAAGAGGGTGAGAACCCGTTTGAAGGCAAGCGTAATACCCTGACGCCTAACCAGATGCGTAAGCGTAAGCGTCTGATGTCTCACCTGAAAAAAAGCAAATAATGATTTACGGGGTGCATGAAAATGCGCCCCATTTTTTTTATCTCTTTTTACCCTGCAAGGAGCTGGCTGGATGTTCTGGCAGACCTGGAGTTTTGCGTTTGGCGTTACTGTTCCGAATTTACTGATCTTACTGCTGGGCGTGATGCTGCGCCGCACAGGCCTGATGGACGACAATTTCAACGAGAAAGCCAGCCGGTTAGTGTTTAACATTGCGCTGCCTTGCCTGCTCTTTTTCAGCGTTGCGCAGGGGCACGACTCCTCCGGCTCAAACCTGCCGCTGGCGCTTTACGGCGGGATCGCCACCGTCGTTTCATTTTTACTGCTGGAGCTGGTCGCCCTTAAGCTGGTGAAAGATCCCCGCGAACGCGGCATCTTTGTGCAGGGAGGATTCCGCGCCAATACCGGTATCGCCGGTCTTGCGTACGCCTCGCTGGCATTTGGTAATGAAGGCATTGCCTTGGGATCGATGTATCTGGCGGTGACGGTGATTCTGTTCAACGTGCTGTCCGTTATTACGCTGACCCGCAGCCTGAAAGGCGGGCAGGGGAAACGGATCGGGATGAAGCCGATTTTGCATGGGATAGTGACTAACCCGCTGATTATTGGTCTGGTTCTTGGCCTGGCATTCCAGCACAGCCATTTGCCGATGCCGGCAACGATCGCCAGCACAGGTGATTTTATTTCCGGCATGGCGCTGCCGCTGGCGATGCTGTGCGCCGGTGCAAGCCTGGACTGGCGCGCGATGTTCCGCAGTTCTAACGTGGCGGCCTGGTCTTCGGCGTCGCGTGTTATTTTTGTCCCTGCGCTGATGACGTTCGGCGCATGGCTGTTCGGTTTTCGTGGTGCCGCGCTGGGCGTGATTTTTCTCTTTTCATGTACACCGACGGCGGCTGGTAGCTATGTGATGACGCGCGCGATGGGCGGTAACGCCACGCTGGCGGCCAATATTATCGCCCTCACAACGCTGGGATCATTTTTCACGACGGCGCTGGGGCTGTATTTACTGCGCACACTTGGCGTCATTTAGAGGAGATATACGATGGATGCGCTCTGTCCGGTCTGCGGTCAGCCGATGAGCTGGATAAGTGGTCACTTTCACTGTGACACCTGCCAGACAAGTTACACACAAACGGCGTTATGCCCGGATTGTCAGCAACCGTTGCAGGAACTGAAAGCCTGCGGCGCAGTCGATTACTTCTGCCAAAACGGGCATGGGATGATTTCTAAAAAACGGGTGATTTTTACCTGTTCACTTTATTCAGAAGAGTGATCGTCGGGCTGAGCCTGTTTCCATAAATCGACCAGTTCTTCAGGTGTCTCAGTTTCGGGAATAATGACCACCAGACTGGCGGAGTGCTCTGCTGACGTGTAATAAATTTCGAGACGGAAATAACGCTGGTCACCCCGACCAGCGTTTTCTTTTTCCTGAGCATAAGGCAGGGCTTTATTGATGAGCTGGCAAATTTCCCGCCGTTTGTCATCACTCATGCCTGAAAGCTCAACCCGTCGCGGTCCGCTGAGTTTGGGGATAAACGCGACCCCGCCCTCACGGTAGATTTCAATTACCGTATTACTTTCCAGCGAATCTAAAGGTTTCATTTACATCACTCCAACCTGCTCCCAGGCTTCACGAACCGCTTGCGCAACCGAATCGTCAAAGCGTTTGCCCGCATTTTTGACCGTCAGCTGTGCGAAGGCGACAAAGTCAGCATCTTTCGCCAGAGATTTATCGCAGACCGTGTCGTACCAGACATACCCCGCGCGCTCCCAGGCATTGCCTCCCAGTTTAGTGGCTGCCAGATAAAATGCGCGGTTAGGGATCCCTGAATTGATATGTACGCCGCCATTATCGTCGCGGGTATTCACATACCCTTTCATGTCGGCTGGCTGCGGGTCTTTACCGAGCAGCGGGTCATCGTAGGCCGTTCCCGGGTGTGACATTGAACGTAAGCCGGTGCCGTGAATGCCTTTTGCCAGCAGGCCTTCGCCGATAATCCAGTCGGCTTTATCTGCCGTCTGCTTCAGATGAAACTGCTTCACCAGCGAACCGAACACATCCGACAGGGATTCATTCAGCGCACCCGATTGCCCGTTATAATCCAGACCCGCCTCGCTTTCGGTCACGCCGTGGGAAAGTTCGTGACCCACAACGTCAATCGCAATGGTGAACCTGTTAAAAATCTCACCGTCGCCGTCGCCAAACACCATCTGCTGACCGTTCCAGAAAGCGTTCTGATAGCCTTTGTCGTAGTGAACGGTGCCCAGCAACGCCAGCCCTTTATTGTCCAGGGAATTACGCTGATACGCCTGCCAGAAGAAATCATAGGTTACACCGAGATAATCATAGGCTTCATCAACAGCCACATCGCCGTTACTGGCCTCACCTTCTTTACGTACCGATTCACCCGGCAGTTTTGTGGTGTTCTTAGCGTCATAAATATCACGCTCAACCTGACCCGCTTTGGCGGTCACAATCTTTTGGGGTTTCGCATAAGGCTGCGCCATTAACGTATTGACGTGGACGAGCGTTTGTTTCGCGCACCGGCGCTGAGGTTCTGAGCCGTGCTCGATAATACGGTTAAGCATATACGGAGGGATAACGCTGTTGTAACGCTTCGCTGAACTGTGATTCATCGTGAATCTCCTTATCAAGTGCCACCCGTGGGTGAAAGAAAGGCGTTCTGACTGCCTGATACTGAAAGGAGGCTAATGATTAGCCGTCTCCTGTCAGTATAGGACTGCGCTGCGTGATGTCCGTGAAAGATGAGATTTATCTGTCCGGCAGAGGGTCATACAAAAGATGCGGGCGTGGAGTCACGGCACGGCCGGTGGCTTTGCGCACCGAATTGCGCACCACCAGTTTTCCCTGCAAAAGCTGAGTGGTGTGAGGCGCATCCGGACGCAACATTCTGCGTTGCAGCAGGGCGATGGCTTCCGCGCCCAGTTCGTCACGCGGAACGTGAACGGCGGTCAGCGGGACATCGTGAATTTCGGCCAGATTAAATCCGTCGGTGCTGATGACGCTGATATCGCCGGGCACTGATAACCCTCTTTTCGCCAGCGCGGCTACCACGCCTGACGCCATAAAGTCGCCACCGGCCAAAATAGCGGTTGGCAACGGCTGTTCCGGTGGCAGTGAATCGAAGTATTCCAGCAGCGCCTGTTCACTTTCCTGTGCGCCAAATCCTGACGTATTCAGCAAATGCTGGCTGTCGCTGAACGTCTGATGATGGCGGGCGAACGCCTGTTTAATGCCGGTCAGGCGCAGCTCCATGGTATGACGGCGCAGACATTGCACTGTCACGATATGGGTATGACCCTGCGCGAACAGATAGTCGCAGGCGAAATCGCCCATCGTCTGGTGATCGGGGCTGACGCTGTCGTGACGCATATGCCGGTCATGGCAATTGACCAGCACACAGGGTTTTGCCATTTCTGCCGCCAGCTGATGAATATGCGGGTCGTCGATGCCGACCAGTAAAACGGCTTCAGTCAGCGGATCGGTCATTTTGGCGATGAAAAGTGCGGCGTCGGCGTTTTCTTCTTCCATCGGACAATAGCGGACACGCACTTCGTGACTGGCCGTAGACGCCAGAATGCCCTGGATCACTTTGTAGTAAAAAATATCACTGCGTACATCAAAGGCGCGGGCCGGGGCGAAAATGATGAGATTGTTGAGCATCAGCCTGCCGGTGGACAGTTCGTCAAAAACGCCCTGCGATTTGGCACATTTAAGCACAAGGTCACGGGCTTTGGTGCTGGTGTTATTTTTTCCTGCCAGAACACGCGAAACCGTGCTGATCGACAGCCCCGTCTGGTCGGCAATTTGCTGGATATTTAACTTTCCTTTCAAACTGTGATCTCCTTCAAAATCGCTCCTGCAAAATTTTTCACCCAGGAAGATGGCTACCCCATAAGCTTTTGCCAGCTCCCGTTTCGCCACGAAGTTATAGCGTGAAAGCTTTTGCAAAAAATCACGTTTCGCTCACAAATCCGTCTGCCTACTCTGCGGAAGTCCCTCAAATAACACATCATCTGCGGCAACGGCCGACGGATGGGAGAACAGGCATGACAATTCAAATCAACACCGAGACGGCCGCCGTGACAGGGCGTCGTAAAATAAAAGCGTTACGCTGGTGGATGCTGGCGCTGTTCCTCCTCGGCGTGACGGTTAACTACGTCACCCGAAATTCCCTGGGTTTACTGGCTGCTGAACTTAAAACCAGCCTGAACATGACGACCGAACAATATTCCTACATCGTGGCGGCGTTTCAGGCGGCCTATACGATATTCCAGCCGTTGTGCGGCTGGCTGATTGACGTCATCGGGCTGAAACTCGGCTTTCTGATTTGTGCGTCAATCTGGGCCGTAGTCTGTATGTTGCACGCGGGGGCGGGCAGCTGGATCCAGCTTGCTGTTTTGCGTTTCTTCATGGGGAGCGCCGAAGCGGCGGCCACACCAGCCAATGCGAAAGCGATTTCTGACTGGTTCCCGCGTAAGGAACGTCCAGTTGCGGCGGGCTGGGCGGGAGTCGGTTTCTCCATCGGGGCGATGCTGGCACCGCCAATTATTCTGGTGGCGCACATATCATTTGGCTGGCGTGGCGCCTTCTTGTTTTGCGGCGTGCTGTCGATGCTGTGGGTTCTGCTGTGGTGGAAATTCTACCATTCTCCGGAGACGCATCCGAACCTGAGTAAGGACGAACTGGCACTGATCCGTCAGGACAACGAACCCCAACAGGAACGCCTGCCTTTCATTAAATCCCTGAAAATTGTTTGTAAGAACAAGAAATTCTACGGTATCGCCATCCCGGCATTTCTGGCCGAACCGGCCTGGGCCGTCTTCAGTTTCTGGGTTCCGCTGTATCTGGCCAACGAACGCGGCATGGATTTAAAACACATCGTGATGTTTGCCTGGCTGCCGTTCCTGGCCGCCGATCTGGGCAGTATTGCCAGCGGTTATCTCACCACGCTGTACCGTAAAGTGTTTGGTTGCACCCGCATTAACTCGATTGTCGCAAGCTCTGTCACCGGCGCATTCATGATGCTTTCTCTGGCGCTGGTCGCAGTCACACAAAGTCCGTACGCCGCGATTGCGCTGATCTCCATCGGTGGTTTTGGTCATCAGGTCATTTCCTGCATGCTCAGTGCGGTTGTCGTTGAAACATTTGATAAAAGCCAGGTTGCGACCGTCAACGGAATGCGCGGTTCTTCCGCATGGATCGCCAGCTTCCTGTTCTCACTGCTGATTGGCGCAGTGGCTGATTCGATAGGTTTTAATCCGCTGTTTATCGCTATGGGATTCTTTGATTTGATTGGCGCAGTCTTCCTGATTGCCCTGATCGCAGAACGCCGCAATCCGGCAAAAAGGGAGAGTGTATGAAAACGTTGAAACACTGGGAGCTTGCCGGGCAGGATAACGCAGGCGTGGATCTGCGGGTCGAAGGTAAGCATCTGTTTTGTCTGCGGGTGCTTGAAGAGGGGCTGATTCGCGTCTTTATTCAGCGCAACGGCGAACTGGCGCTGGACAGAACCTGGAGCATCGCGCCACAAAACGATGTGCCGTGGGAAGGGCGTGACCGCCTGAGCAACGAAGGTTTTTCGCAGCCGGGCTACCAGCTGTCGCAAGATGAAGACTCGCTGACTTTAACCACTGAGGTGCTGCGCGTCACGGTTCATCAGCCGCTGTGGCTGGAGTGGGAATACAAAAATGACACTGGCGCGTGGCTGCCGCTGGTGAAAGACCGTAAAACCGGCGCATATATGCTCGGTGTTAAAAACGAAGCGTCGGCGCATTATCAGCTACGCGAAGCGCAGGATGGCGTTTACGGGCTGGGCGAAAAAGCCGGTGATCTCAACCGCAGCGGCCGCCGTTTTGAAATGCGCAATCTGGATGCGATGGGCTACAACGCCGCCAGCACTGATCCGCTGTACAAACATATTCCATTTACGATGACCCGCCGGAATGACGTCAGTTTTGGTCTGTTCTACGACAATCTCAGCAATGTCTGGCTGGATCTGGGAAATGAGCTGGATAACTACCATTTGCCATATCGCCGTTTCAGCGCGGAAGCGGGCGATCTGGACTACTACCTGTTTATCGGGCCGACGTCGCTGGACGTCACCAAGAAACTGGTGAAGCTGACCGGTAAAACCACGTTTGGCCCGAAATGGAGCCTCGGTTACAGCGGCTCGACGATGTATTACACCGACGCACCGGATGCCCAGCAACAGCTGATGAAATTCATCACGCTGTGCCAGCAGCATGAAATACCGTGCGATTCCTTCCAGCTTTCATCGGGTTACACGTCGATTGGCAACAAACGTTACGTGTTCAACTGGAACTACGACAAAGTGCCTGAGCCGGAAGTGATGTCGAAAGCGTTTCTCGACGCGGGTATTCGTCTGGCCGCCAACATCAAACCTTGCTTATTGCAGGATCACCCGCAGTACGGGCAGGTGGCGGAGCAGGGCTTGTTCATTCGCGATAGCGAAAGCAACGTGCCTGAGCGCTCGGTTTTCTGGGATGACGAAGGATCGCATCTCGATTTTACACATCCGTCCGCCGTGCGCTGGTGGCAAAAAGGCGTGACGCAGCAGTTACTGGAAAAAGGCATCGGCTCGACCTGGAACGACAACAACGAATACGAAGTCTGGGACAGCGACGCGCGCTGCCACGGTTTCGGCAAATCGATCGCCATCAAACACATCCGCCCGGTTATGCCATTGCTGATGATGCGTGCGTCATTTGAAGCGCAGCAAAACTTTGCGCCGGAAACCCGTCCGTACCTTATTTCGCGTTCCGGCTGTGCGGGCATGCAGCGTTATGTGCAGACGTGGAGCGGCGATAACCGCACTAACTGGCAGACGCTGCGCTACAACACACGGATGGGCATCGGGATGAGTTTGTCCGGTTTGTACAATGTCGGGCACGACGTCGGCGGGTTCTCCGGCGATAAACCGCAAGCCGAGCTGTTTGTCCGCTGGGTACAAAACGGCGTGATGCATCCGCGCTTCACTATTCACTCATGGAATGACGATAACACCGTGAATGAGCCGTGGATGTATCCGCAGGTGACGCCACTGATCCGCGATGCAATCCGCCTGCGTTACCGTCTGTTGCCGTATTTCTACACGTTGCTGTGGCAGGCGCATGCGGAAGACGAACCGATGCTGCGTCCGACGTTCCTCGATCACGAGCATGATAAAAATACATTCGCTGAAACCGATGATTTCCTGATGGGGCGCGACTTGCTGGTCGCCAGCGTTGTCGAAGAAGGCCAGCGCGAACGCCGCGTTTATTTGCCGGATAACGGTATCGGCTGGTGTGATTTCTATACTGGCGAATGGTTTGCCGGTGGTCAGACAATCACGCGCGATGCGCCGCTGGATCGCCTGCCGCTGCTGGTGCGCGCCGGTGCTGCGCTGCCGCAATCTTCCCGTCTGGCGCACGTTGACGCCAGCCGCGATATGTTGCGTGAATTGCATGTTTATCCGGCCGCAGGCCAGGCGAAATCGAGCGGTTTGTTGTTTGAGGATGATGGCGAAAGCCATCGCTGGGAGCAAAATCATGCGCTGTGGGTGAACTGGGAAATTACCAGTAACGCGCAACGTATTGATCTCACGCTGACTCAGCGTGGCGATTTCAAACCCGCCTGGAAAACCCTGAGTATCGTGCTGCCGGAAAGCGAAGTGCGTGAGCTTTGGGTAAATGGCGTGAAGACAAATAGCTATAATCTGTAAGCTTTTCAAACGCCTCCCCTTGCGTTAAGGGGGAGGTTTCAAATCTGATACTTATTTAACCGCACGTTTCCGCGCTTTCTTCTCCAGCACAATCGATTTCACTTCACTTTCAATCCAGCCATCGGCCAGACGTGTTTTCAGCGTATCGCCCGGAGCGGTCTGCGTAGTTTTCTTCAGAAGCGCACCCTGTGGCGTAGTGGTTACGCTATAGCCGCGGGCAAGGGTCGCCAGCGGACTGACGCTTTCAAGTTGCGTGCAGGCGGTGCCAAAACGCTGACGACTTTCCGCCAGCTGCGATGACATCGCCTGTTGCAGCCGGTATTGCAGCTGCTGAACCCGTTGCTGGGCGCGGTGAATTCGGGGCTGGGGTTGTTGCTGATTCAGACGCTGTTGCAGCCTGTCAGTACGGCGCAGCATCTGGCGCAGCTGGTTTTGCATCGCTTCATCCAGACGGCGGCGCAGTTTGAACAGCGCGGTTTGCTGTCGCGCGAGACGTAAATGCGGATGCTGCTGTTGGAGGCGGTGATTCAGGCGCGAAAAACGCTGCGCCAGTTGTGCGAGATAATAATCCATCGCCATTTCAAGACGCTGCTGTTGTGACTGAATCTGGCGCAGCAACTCCAGCTGATTGCGGCTGATCAACTCTGCGGCGGCCGACGGCGTCGGGGCGCGTAAATCTGCCACAAAATCGGCAATTGTTACGTCAGTTTCATGGCCGACGGCGCTGACGATGGGAATGCGGCTGGCGAAAATCGCCCGCGCCACGCGCTCATCGTTAAAGCTCCACAAATCTTCCAGCGAACCGCCACCACGCCCGACAATCAGTACATCGACTTCTTCGCGGGCATTGGCGAGCGCAATGGCGCGGACAATTTGTCCCGGCGCATCTGCACCCTGAACGGAGGTCGGATAGATAATGACGGGCAGGGAAGGATCACGGCGTTTGAGCACGTTCAGCACATCGTGCAGCGCGGCACCGCTGGCCGAAGTAATGACCCCGACACATTTCGCAGGCGAGGGCAGCGGCTGTTTGAACTGCGCATCGAACAACCCTTCGGCGGCCAGCTGCTGTTTCAGTAAATCGAATTTCTGCTGCAATAAACCGTCACCTGCTTCCTGCATACTCTCGGCAATCAGCTGATAATCGCCGCGTGGTTCATACAACGTAATGGTCGCGCGGACCAGAACCTGCTGACCGTTTTGCGGACGAAACGTGGTGCGTCGATTGGAATTGCGGAACATCGCGCATTTGACCTGAGCACGGTCATCTTTGAGCGTAAAATACCAGTGGCCGGAGGATGGCTGGGAGAAGTTTGAAATCTCACCGGAGAGCCATACCTGACCCATTTCGTTTTCCAGCAACTGTCGGACCGTCTGATTCAGGCGGCTTACGGTAAAAATAGGAGGCGAAGAAGGTAGTGGCATGTGATCCAGATCAAATTCAAAAACAGAGACTTAATCGACTGATACTACATACCCTAAAAAGGTAATCAAGAAGTTTTTTCAAATAGTGCTGGTCGGGATGCGCACTCACCTGTATACTCCCGCTGCAATATTTTATCTTTTCCGCATCCACCTTGGTGAGATATTGCCCATGCTACGTATCGCAAAAGAAGCACTAACGTTCGACGACGTTCTCCTTGTTCCAGCTCACTCCACAGTTCTGCCCAATACTGCCGACCTCGGTACTCAACTGACCGCTAAAATCCGTCTGAATATCCCTATGCTGTCCGCAGCAATGGATACCGTGACTGAAGCGAATCTGGCGATTGCTCTGGCGCAGGAAGGCGGCCTTGGTTTCATTCACAAGAACATGTCTATTGAGCGTCAGGCGGAAGAAGTCCGTCGCGTGAAGAAGCATGAAAGCGGCGTTGTTGCTGACCCTAAAACGGTGACTCCGGCGACCACTTTACGTCAGGTTAAAGAACTCACTGAAATTAACGGTTTTGCCGGTTACCCGGTTGTGACCGAAGAAAACGAACTGGTCGGTATTATTACCGGTCGTGACGTGCGCTTCGTGACCGATCTGGAACAGCCTGTGACCGCAGTAATGACGCCGAAAGAACGTCTGGTTACCGTGAAAGAAGGCGAAGCCCGTGAAGTCGTCCTGCAAAAAATGCACGAAAAACGCGTAGAGAAAGCGCTGGTTGTTGACGCGCAATTCCATCTGCTCGGTATGATCACCGTAAAAGACTTCCAGAAAGCCGAACGTAAACCAAACGCCTGTAAAGATGAGCAGGGCAGCCTGCGCGTCGGTGCTGCGGTTGGCGCAGGCGCTGGCAACGAAGAGCGTATCGATGCGCTGGTTGCGGCCGGTGTTGACGTTCTGCTGATCGACTCCTCACACGGCCATTCTGAAGGCGTTCTGGAACGTATCCGCGCCACCCGTGCAAAATACCCGGATCTGCAAATCATCGGCGGTAACGTCGCGACGGGCGCAGGTGCTTTGGCACTGGCTAAAGCTGGCGTGAGCGCGGTTAAAGTCGGTATCGGCCCTGGTTCAATCTGTACCACCCGTATCGTCACCGGCGTCGGTGTTCCGCAAATCACTGCCGTTTCTGACGCGGTTGAAGCGCTGGAAGGCACCGGTATTCCGGTTATCGCTGATGGCGGTATCCGCTTCTCCGGCGATATCGCAAAAGCTATCGCTGCCGGCGCAAGCTGCGTGATGGTCGGCGGTATGCTGGCTGGTACCGAAGAATCTCCTGGCGAAATCGAACTGTATCAGGGGCGTTCATACAAATCTTACCGCGGTATGGGATCCCTGGGCGCGATGTCCAAAGGCTCTTCTGACCGTTACTTCCAGACTGATAACGCCGCTGACAAACTGGTTCCGGAAGGCATCGAAGGTCGCGTCGCGTATAAAGGCCGTCTGAAAGAAATCATCCATCAGCAAATGGGCGGTCTGCGCTCCTGTATGGGGCTGACCGGTTGTGCTACCATCGACGACCTGCGCACCAAGGCTGAGTTTGTCCGCATCAGCGGTGCAGGGATCCAGGAAAGCCACGTGCACGACGTGACGATTACCAAAGAGTCACCGAACTACCGCATGGGTTCTTAATCCCATAGTCGCTGCTGCGCGTCGGCGAGCCGGCGTTGGAAGCTGGCTCAAAATGCTCGTTTACGTCATGTAAACTGCGCTTTTTCGCCAGCTTCCGCCTTGCCTCACCTTAGCTTGCGAGCGCCTGGATCGAGTCACTACAAATTTATACCCAGCCCGATATTTCCGGGCTGATTAATATTCCGTTTTAACGCTTTTATTGCTTTCTGGAAAACGCCCCCTCATGAGCGAAAATATTCACAAGCACCGTATCCTGATCCTCGATTTCGGCTCCCAGTACACCCAACTTGTTGCGCGCCGCGTGCGTGAACTGGGTGTCTATTGCGAACTCTGGGCCTGGGACGTAACCGAAGCCCAAATCCGCGAATTCAACCCGAACGGGATCATCCTGTCCGGCGGCCCGGAAAGTACCACCGAGCATGACAGCCCGCGCGCCCCTGATTACGTCTTTGAAGCCGGCGTACCGGTTCTGGGCGTCTGCTACGGCATGCAAACCATGGCAATGCAGTTAGGCGGCCATGTTGAAGGTTCAAACGAGCGCGAATTTGGTTATGCGCAGGTTGAAGTTCAGACTGAAAGCGCGCTGATCCGCGACATTCAGGATGCCCTGAGCGAAAACAATAAACCGCTGCTCGACGTCTGGATGAGCCATGGCGATAAAGTCACCGCAATCCCGTCTGATTTCGTGACCGTTGCCAGCACCGAGACGTGCCCGTTTGCCATTATGGCCAACGAAGAAAAACGCTTCTACGGTGTGCAGTTCCACCCGGAAGTGACGCACACCCGTCAGGGCCTGCGACTGCTCGAGCGCTTCGTGATGGATATCTGCGAGTGTGAAGCTCTGTGGACGCCAGCGAAAATTATCGAAGACGCCGTTGAACGTCTGCGCGTGCAGATTGGCGACGACCACGTGATCCTCGGCCTGTCCGGCGGCGTTGACTCCTCCGTCACCGCGATGTTGCTGCACCGCGCCATTGGCGACCGTCTGACCTGCGTGTTCGTGGATAACGGCCTGCTGCGTCTTAACGAAGCGGATCAGGTGCTGGAAATGTTCGGTGACCGTTTCGGTCTGAACATCGTTCACGTTGCTGCGGAAGACCGTTTCCTGTCTGCGCTGGCCGGTGTTGATGAACCTGAAGCCAAACGTAAAATTATCGGTCGCGTGTTCGTTGAAGTCTTCGACGAAGAAGCCTGTAAGCAGGATGAAGTGAAATGGCTGGCGCAGGGCACCATCTACCCTGACGTTATTGAATCTGCCGCTTCTGCCACCGGTAAAGCACACGTCATCAAATCGCACCACAACGTGGGCGGTCTGCCGAAAGAAATGAAACTGGGTCTGGTTGAGCCGTTGAAAGAGCTGTTCAAAGACGAAGTGCGTAAAATCGGTCTGGAACTCGGCCTGCCGTACGACATGCTTTACCGTCACCCGTTCCCGGGCCCGGGCTTAGGTGTTCGCGTACTGGGCGAAGTGAAGAAAGAGTACTGTGACCTGTTGCGTCGCGCCGATGCTATCTTCATCGAAGAACTGCACAAAGCCGACCTGTACAACAAAGTCAGCCAGGCGTTTACCGTCTTCCTGCCAGTCCGTTCCGTTGGCGTGATGGGCGATGGCCGTAAATACGACTGGGTGGTTTCCCTGCGTGCAGTAGAAACCATCGACTTCATGACCGCGCACTGGGCGCATCTGCCGTACGATTTCCTCGGCCGTTGCTCTAACCGCATCATCAACGAAGTTAACGGCATTTCCCGCGTGGTTTATGACATCTCCGGTAAACCACCGGCGACGATTGAGTGGGAATAAGTTTTAGAGAAATCTAAAATTTAGCGCAACAAAAACGCCAGCAGGATCGCAAGATCGGCTGGCGTTTTTTTATGTCTGAAACTCTCAGAATGTTATTTCAAATGCGCCGCAAACCCGCTTTTCTCCGGCGTGATTTCAGCTTTAAGCGTCAGTGAAGGAATATCATAGTCGCCGCCATTTTGCTGACGGAAGGCGATTGGTGTTGTGGTTTCCAGCGTATCCAGCCGGGTCGCCAGTTCATCGCAAAGCTGATGAAAGCGTGCTTCATCTGTGCGGCCGGTGCGGTAGAACACCAGCGGCGGGAGCACGGTAAAGCCCGGATAATGCAGGATCCCATGATGGATGGGGAACAGTAAATCGTCTATGGAACCGTTGATACCTCGTGCACTGTAATGTGGTTCCCAGCCGCCGGTAGTGACCATCAGCATGGCGCGTTTACCGGCCATTTTACCTTCTCCGTAACGGTCCCCCCAGTGTGTGTCGGAATGCTCACCGACGCCGTAAGCAAATCCATAGGCATAAACGCGTTCCACCCACCCTTTCATAATCGCCGGCATTGAGAACCACCACAGCGGAAACTGAAAAATCACCGAATCCGCCCACATTAACTTTTCCTGCTCGGCGGAGATGTCCGGACTTTGCGTCCCGTTTTTGAATGCCCGCTGTGAATCCTGCGAAGGATTGAAAGGCGTGTCCGTCGAAGGCGATGTGTTGTCAGCGGCGTCCAGCGGAGCTTTCCATTGCATGGTGTACAGGTCAGAAATCTGCACGCTATGACCGGCGGCCTCCAGGTGTTTTACTGCGAAATCTTTCAGCGAACCGTTCAGAGATTTTGGTTCCGGATGGGCGTAGACGATTAAAATATTCATGGCGAACTCTCCGTTAAGTGATGAAAGCAGAGTAGGCCGCCGTCAGGTATAGTTAAAATGAATTTAAAATATACCAGGTATAGTTATGAATAATTTCGGACGTCTCGATCTCAACTTGTTGCTCACGCTGGATGTCCTGCTGGCGGAGCACAATGTCACGCGGGCGGCGCAGCGGCTGAACCTTTCGCAACCTTCAATCAGTGTTCAGCTGGCTAAATTACGTGAGTTTTTTGACGATCCGTTACTGCTGCCGGGCCCGCGCGGCATGCATCCGACAGCGCGGGCTGATGAGTTACGGGAACCTCTGCAACAGGCGCTGGCTGCTCTGGCGTCTGCGGTTTCTGCCGGTGACGTTTTCGATCCGTCGAAGGCAGAGAATACCTGGAATCTGGGCGCGGCGGATTATGGCGAATCCACCGTTGTATTGCCTGTGCTCCAGGCATTCCGCGCTGTTGCGCCCGGAACAAAACTGGCGATTTTTGAGACATCACCGGTGCGGATTATGCGGAAAATGCAGCGAGGAGAACTGGATCTGGCATTTCATACGGGGGAAGCGGTGCTCAAGGATTTACACAGCACGTTATTGTTTTCCGAACGTTATGTGCTGGTCGGCAGGAAAGGACATCCGCAGCTCGCGAAGCCCGTCACTATGCCGGTGTTTTGCTCGCTTGAACATGTGATCGTTTCGCCTGATGGTGGTGGATTTCAGGGCATAACCGACAGCTCGCTGGCAGAAACCGGATTATCGCGGCGCGTGGTGCTCTCCGTGCCGCATTTCCTGTTTGTCATTCAGGTTCTGCTGACCACCGATTTAGTCTCCATGCTTCCCGAGCGTCTGGTGCGTGGCAACCCCGCATTGCACCTTACCGAACCGCCCGTGAAAGTTCCCGGTTTTGAGATGCACATGTACTGGCACGAACGCTCGCACCGCGACCCGGCGCATATCTGGTTAAGGGAATTCATGAGCAGTGCGGTGTGAAGAAAGCGGCATAAAGAAAATAAAAAAGGCAGCCCTCTGGCTGCCAGGAAAAAGATGTTCAACGCACAGCTTTAGTCGTGAACCGCCTGAATCAACGTGTCGTTAATCCATTGATTGACACTTTTACCTGATACTTCTGCGGCGACATTGATTGCTGCATGGACTTCCGGCTGTATACGCAGGCTTATTTTCCCGCTGGCCGGACGCTGAGGTTCGCGACCTTGCTCTGAACAATAGCTCAGGTAATCCTCCACGGCGTCTTCGAAAGCAAGCCTAAGGTCCGTGACATTATCAGCGTGAAAACCGATGACATCCTGAATTCCGGCTATACGACCGACGAGACATTTGTCTTCATCGCTGTATTCAATTTTTGCAGCATACCCCTGATAGGTCATAGTACTCATGGTTTTACTCCTATAGCCTCAAGGAATGTTTTGGCATCACGCACCTGATAAATTTTTGCTTCTTTCTCCGGGTGCGGTCGATGAAAAGAGGCAACAACATTATTGATTTCAAAACGAACCCGCGACCCTTTTCCTTCACTGACTTTGGCACCTAAGGCGATAAACAAAACTTCCATTTTTCTCCATTCCACCGCTGAAGATGTAGGCAAGGAAAAAATGAGATGTAATGTTTTCAGGTGTCCGCTATTAAGCATGTTCATGATTAGTCGATCCTTCGATAATGGCTGAGTCGCCAGAACATGAAAATGATATCATTATTTGATATCAAAAAGTATTCTTATCAATAAAAAAGGCAGCCCTCTGGCTGCCTCTCAAAAATGCTGACTAACGCGCCTGACTTAGTTTGACTGGAACAATTTGGTGTCGGTCGCCAGGCCATCGACGACAACTTTCAGATCATTGGCGGTCACTTTCTGGGTGTCGTTGGAGACTTGTTTACCAAACCCTTTACGGACAACTTTCATGACCGGTTTACCGGTGCTCGCGTCGATCAGCTCGCCTTCAAAGAATACTTCGGTATCGCGGGTACGGTGTCCGCTGGCGGTTTCAGCCCCGGCAATCACCAGTGCCACCGGGATCACTTCATAGAATTGCAGGCCTTCCGCTGATGTATTCACACCGGTAATCGCACCTTTGAAAATCAAAGTGCGCGGACCTGCATGATCGGTCAGTTGCAGGCGTTCTCCCATGGCCGGTTTCAGGCGGCTGTTGGCGTAATCCAGCACACCCTGCAGCGTTTCTTTACTGATTTGTGGAGTCGGTTGTGGTTCCGGATAGAATTTGATCGGCTCATACATCAGGTAAGAATAATTTGACGCTTTAAAGGAAGGATCAATCCAGCGCAGCACAGGTGTGCCTGATGCAGTTTTGGTTTCTTTAAGGTTGGAGTAATCGCCGAGGAAGCCAGAGAATTTTTCGCTCTGGGTTACATGGCTGGTACAGCCTGCAAGGAACAGGGCGCCGGTCACCAGTGCGGCCTGCATCAGTTTTATTTTTTTCATTCGTACCCTCGGAAATTTTAAGGAAGACAGAGTATGTATAGCACCGCTGTGGAATTTAACCTCTTAACTACAAAGAAAAATTGATGTTAGTCAGGATCGCGAAAAAATGGCCATGCGCACAAATGATTAATGATCCAATTATTTGCAAGGTGAATGAAATAGATAATACTCACCTTTCGGACTTTCGCCGGTAGAGATAATGATCCAGCCTTTTGACAGATAAAAACCAACTGAATTTGTACTCTTTACCAGACATTTTAGAGAGCCTCTGCGGGTAAAGGTGGTCTCGGCGGCGTGCAACAAAGCCGAGCCTGCACCGGTCCCCTGAAACTGCGGATCGATAAACAGGTTATGCAGGAAATTCTCCTGTGTAAAAACAGAGGCAAATCCCAGCAGATGCCCGTCCCGTTCAGCGACCAGAATCTTTTCGCCGATGACCGCACGGTCAAAATCTTCCAGCTGAAAATCGTCTTCCAGCCATGTCCAGGTCTGTTTGCGTGAAGCCAGGTACAGCGTGCGCAAAAAGGGGCGATCGGCTTCTTCGTAAGGGCGTATGTTAAGTGGGGATGTCAAAGAGTGAATTCCTTTGAAAATATGAGGGCAGAGAACGTTCACTTCACTGAGCCATACTGCCAGCGACTTTGCGGGAGTTCAATTTGGTTTATGGTACACGTGTGATTTAATCAACAAAAAATTGATATTTCAACATTCGGTTGATATTGTGTTTGCATCTAATGCAATCGCGGACTACAACACCCATGCCCAAAATTCCACCAGACGCCACAGCCGAAAGAGCACTCGTTCTGAAAACGCTCTTCGCCTCCGTGGAGGCTCTTGAGGCGGCCATCGGCAACAATACCGAAATCGTAGTTCATGACCTGGCAAATCCGTCGTCTTCCGTGCTGAAAATTGCCAATGGTCACGTTTCTGGCCGGGCGGTAGGGGATTCCATGTTCAGCGGCCCGGACGGTGATTTAGGATTCGCCGGTCTTCTCAACGCCCGGAATACGGCTTCTCCATCCTCAGAACCGCTGGTTATTGCGGATTACACAACAGTGACCGCGAAAGGAACAAAACTGAAAAGCGCCACGACGGTTTATCGCGACGCGGAGGGCGTCGCATTTGCCAGCCTGTGTATCAACGTTGATCTCAGTGAAGTTGAAATTGCGCATGCGGCGCTCGGGCGCCTGCTCAGACAGTATTCTTCAGAAAATACGCCGCAAAATTCCCAAACCGATCTCGGGTCCATGATGGAAGAAATCATTGATTCTTCCCTGTCTCAGTCGGGGCGAGCGGGTAAACCGATGAATAAAAAAGAGAAACTCGAAGCCGTCAGAGTTATGCAGGATCGCGGGATGTTTATCGTCAAAGGCGGCGTTGAAAAGGCGGCCAGCAAACTGGGCGTTACCCGCTACACCATCTACAACTATCTGGATGAAATTAAGAAATCCGGTGGCGATGAATAGTGGTCACTTATAGTGAGGAGTCTGAAATGGAAATATCAATTTATCAGGTCGATGCATTTGCATCGCAAAGTTTTAGTGGAAATCCGGCGGCCGTTTGCCCGTTGCCTCACTGGCTGGATGACAGCGTTTTAAGCAATATTGCCCGTGAAAATAATCTTTCCGAAACGGCTTTCTTCGTCAAAAACGGTGACCATTATGAGCTGCGCTGGTTCACGCCGGGCACCGAAGTGGATTTATGCGGTCATGCCAAGCTGGCGGCGGCGTGGGTGATAAGCCAGGCGCTGGGCGATAAATCCGCATCGCTGCGGTTTTCTACCCGCAGCGGAGATTTATGGGTGACCTGCCAGGATGAGGTTTTCCACATGGATTTCCCGCTGAAATCTCCGGTGTCTTTCACGCTGCCAGACGGACTCACTCAGGCACTTGGGCTGACAGCACCGATCACCGCGGTGCTTAAAACCGATGATATTATCATTGTGATTGAAGATGCTGCCGCACTGGAAGCCCTCGCGCCGGATTTCGCAGCGCTCAATGCTTTTGATACCCGTGGCGTGGTGGTCACCGCTGCGGGCGATAATTTTGATTTTGTCTCCCGCTGGTTCGGGCCTCGCGTGGCGGTGAATGAAGATCCGGTAACCGGTTCAGCCCACACCTCGCTGGCACCGTATTGGTCGAAACGTCTGAATAAAACGCAGATGAACGCCCGGCAGGGCGGTGCGCGTAAAGGCGAACTGCAATGTGAAATGAGCGGAAATGATCGGGTGATTATCAGCGGCAAAGCGGCGCTGTATATGCGAGGTACTATTTATCTTAATTAAAATCTATCGCTTAAGTCCTCTCAATTAATTTATTTCCAATAGCTAAGTTGTTTATATGACAGAGAAAAACAAACCGGTGGATCCCCGTGATTCACGGATAGTTTATATCACGCTGGCGGCTGTCTTAATTTTCTACGGCATGTTGCTGATATCAAACTTCTGATTTTACGTCTGAATCGAGGAATTCATTATGCTCACAGGGACCTTACCTTTTCCCAAAGTCCGTAAAAGCGGCAATCTTTATTTTGTTTCCGGCGAAGTACCGATTACCGCGGAAGGCACAACGCCCGCCGGAATTGAAGCGCAGACCCATTTGGTATTTTCGAAAATAGCCGGATCGCTTAAAGAATATAACCTGACACTCGATGATGCTGTTTCCGTGAATGTTTACCTGACCGATAAGAAAGATTTCAAAGCCTTTAACGAGGCGTATGTAAAACATTTCAACGCGCCATATCCTGCCCGGACAACAGTTTGCGTGGAACTTCTGGTCGATGTTTTACTGGAAATTAACCTTATTGCGTCGGCGGCGAAATAACACGCTGTACGAAAAATCCTGATTGACCTTCTCAGGCTCGCCACCAATAATGCTTCCTTGACTCGGGGTGCCGCTCTTGCAAAAGAACGGCTGAGATTTTACCCGTATTACCTGATCTGGATTATGCCAGCGTAGGGAAGTCAGGTATCTCTCCCGATACCGCCTTCTTTAGCGCCGGTGGGGAGAACTATGAATACCCGACCTTCCGTGTTTCCCGGCGCAACATCCGCCGCTTCTTTACGACAACTTCGTGCCTCCGCGCCGCTGGTTCACTGCCTGACCAATGACGTGGTGCAATCCTTTACGGCCAATGTTCTGCTGGCGCTCGGTGCCTCACCGGCAATGGTGACTGACCCGGCCGAAGCCGCGCAGTTCAGCGCGGTGGCCGATGCCTTACTGGTGAATGTCGGCACGCTGACCCGTCCTCATGCTGAGGCGATGCTGGCAGCGATTCACGCAGCAAATCAGGCCGGAAAACCCTGGGTGCTGGATCCGGTTGCCGTCGGCGGCCTGAGCTGGCGCACGGAGTTTTGCCTTGAACTCATCAAACTTACACCCGCCGCCATCCGCGGAAACGCCTCTGAAATCCGTGCGCTTAGCGGCCTGAGTGCGTCCGGGCGTGGCGTAGACAGCGGCGATGATTCGCTGTCTGCCTTACCGGCTGCACAGCAACTGGCGCTGGAAACCGGCGCGGTGGTGGCTGTCACCGGTGAAACTGATTACGTCACCGACGGCGAACGCAGCTGGTCTGTTCCCGGCGGACATCTGATGATGACCCGCATCGTCGGCACCGGCTGTTCGTTATCAGCGGTTGTTGCGGCGTTTGCCGCATTGCCCGGCAAACGTCTGGATAACGTTGCCGCGGCATGTCGCGTCATGTCTTGTGCCGGTGAGCGTGCCTGCGCAGTGGTGAAAGGGCCGGGCAGCTTCACGCCAGAGTTTCTCGATAACCTGTATTTGATGCGCGAAGAGTGGCTGAACGGGGAAAAAATCGGATGAGAAGAGTCAATGCCCTGACCATAGCAGGTACTGACCCGAGCGGCGGCGCGGGGATCCAGGCAGATCTCAAAACCTTCTCGGCGCTCGGCGCGTATGGCACGAGCGTTATCACGGCGCTGGTGGCGCAAAATACCCGTGGCGTGCAGTCTGTTTACAACATTGAGCCGGATTTCGTGGCCGCGCAGCTCGATTCCGTACTCAGCGACGTGCGAATCGACAGCACTAAAATCGGCATGCTGGCGAACAGCCAGATTGTTGAAGCGGTCGCTGAAAGGCTTAAGTATTATCAGCCGCCTTTTGTGGTGCTTGATACCGTCATGCTGGCGAAAAGTGGCGATCCGCTGCTGTTGCCGGAGGCCGTTGATGCCGTGCGCCGTTTGCTGATTCCGCAGGTTTCAATTATTACCCCCAATCTGCCGGAAGCCGCTGCGTTACTGGAATGCCCGGTGGCGCTGACTGAAGCAGAAATGCGTGAACAGGGCGAAGCGTTACTGGCGATGGGATGTGAGGCGGTGCTGATGAAAGGCGGTCATCTGAGTGATGAAGAAAGCCCGGACTGGTTGTTTATGACCGGTTCACGCGAGCGGTTTACCGCACCGCGCGTGAATACCCGGCACACGCACGGAACGGGGTGTACATTATCGGCCGCGCTGGCGGCACTGCGACCGCGGCATAACAACTGGGCCGATACCGTACGCGAAGCAAAAGATTATCTCCAGCAGGCACTGATGCAGGCCGACTCACTGGAAGTCGGCCACGGCATCGGGCCTGTGCATCATTTCCACCGCTGGTGGTAAACCGCTCAGGCGCGGCGCTGGGTTTCGCTCAGCGCCTCTTCTGCCTGGTGATACATCGTCAGCGCCTGTTGCAGATGCACGGCGTCAAACGGGTTTAGCGGGTAGAATTTCGCTTCTTTGCGCGGTCGCAGCATTACACGGATCTTCGTGGCTGAAACACGCTCAAACCGGTAGCTGGCAATATCCTGATTTTCCTCATCTTTCCACGACAGTAACAGCGCCGCGTGCTCACCGGTACGACGCCCGATAAACTGTTCGTGCAGCCACAATCCTTCGCATTCACCGTCTTTTTGCAGTTTTTTGCCGCTGAACCACGCGGATTCTGCCTGCATCAGCAGCGACTGTGGCGTGATTTCTTCACGCAGCTTGCGCCACAGTGGCTGGTTATTCTCCATCTGCCAGCAAGCCATGCCGAGATAATCATTCAGCTCACGCCAGTCGCTTTCCAGCTGCTCTTTCAGCTCAGGTTCCTGAATATGCATAAACTGTTGCAGACCGGTAGCCTGTTCACCCAGCTTGTTGTAAGCAATTACGGTCATGGTACGTGGCTTGCGGCGAAACGTAATCCACAACAGGAATTTGGGAATGCGGAAGGTAATGGCCTGAATGGTCAGTTTATAGCGGTTGCCGCGTGACATGACAATTCCGTTAGACGTCCCGCGTTTGTCCTGATAATTCCTCACCAGTACCACACTGTTCTGACCCATCCAGCCCGTGACGTAGTGCTCTTTTTCGCTTTCAGCCACGTCCAGATCGCGCACGACCTGGCTGATTTTCTCGACATCGAGCTGCGATAAGGACAGCGACTGATCTGCGCTGTAGTAGCTTTTTTTCAGGGGGGATGCAGAAGGCATAAAAGTATCCACGATATTGATGTGGTTTACAGCTTACACCAAGTTGTCATACAAATTTTGGGGCTACGCCGCAAAACGGGCATCTTTTTCGGATTACGTTAGCCATGATGACGAAATTTTCCGAGGCGTCTCGTATTACACCGTCTGAATACAAGGAAAAGTTTATGGGTAAGCCCGTTCAGTTAACACCACGCGAGCTAGAGCTGGTGGATATGCGCGTTGGCTATTTGAGATATTGTGGAGAGAACTACAGCAGTCTGGATGACGATAAACTTGGCGCATTTGGTCCGCCGGAAGCCTTCTACCATCCGCAGAAGGACTGGACCAAACTTCCCTGAAACGCGTTGTACCCCGCCCGTTGGCATTGCGCTAAAACGCGGGGAAAACTGTTTTGCCAGATCTATTCCGCATCAAACCAGTCGCTGTTTTGCTCAGCAATGGGCGTGATGGTGGAAATCATCTCCTGCAAATGGATGCGGATGGCTTTTTCGGCCGCGTCCGGATCGTGCGCTTTCAGTCCGTCAAAAATGGCGTAGTGCTGCGCGATGAGATTTTCCGGCGGCGACACTTTACTGAGCGTCAGAAACCGTACGCGATCCATCGTGGCTTTAATGTGCTCGACGGTTTCCCACGCCAGGCGGCAGTCAATAATCTGCGCGATGGTGCGGTGAAATTCATCGTCGAGTAACAGGAATTCCTGTGTTTGCTGGCTTTTTGCCGCCAGCGTCTGCCGTTCAAGATTGTGCTCCAGCAGCGCGAGATCTTTATCCGTCGCGACCATGGCGGCGCGGCGGACGACGGCGGTTTCAACGGCTTCACGAATAAAACGGCCGTCGGCCACCCGTTTGGAAGAAATTTTCATCACGTAAGTGCCGCGCTGTGGCAGAACTTGTACCAGCCCGGCTTCAGCCAGTTTAATAAAGGCTTCGCGAACCGGCTGGCGGGAAACATTAAAACGCGTGGAAATTTCTTTCTCCGACAGGAACGCCCCCGGTGCGATGGCACAGGTGACAATGTCCTGACGCAAAGTGCGGTAAATCTGCTGATTTACCGGCACATTACTGAGAAATTCAAAGGAGTCTGTCATGGGCAAAATTTGTCTTCAGAATCAGGAGAAGATAATACTAACATGAGTTTTCTCAGGATTTTGAGATTGTTAGCGCAAGGTTTTATCAAATTATTGGGAATTAATATGCTCGCGGCAATAGAGTTTTTTATAGGCCGCTGGCGTAATCCCCAGCAGCTTGCGAAAAACCCGACGAAAATAGGCCACGTCGTTAAACCCTGTCTGCCGGGCAACATCCGCAACATTGCCGGTATTACTTAGCAGTAGTTTTTCGGCCGCCGCAACCCGGTGTTTATGCAACGCATCCGTCAGCGTCATCTGAAATGTCAGGCGGAAAACCCGCCCGAGATAATCAGCGTTGCAGTGTAATCGGTCTGCCAGCTCAGAGGCCCCGAGCGGCAGATGATACTGGGTGGTAATCAGCTCACGTGCCTTGTACGCCAGCGCGACACCCGGACCGCCGGGTTCCAGATTTTCAGGCCAGGCGCGGGAGACTTCCTGCAACAATAAAATCAGAAACAGCTCCAGCGAATTTCCGCCGCGCTCCTGCTCATATAAAAATAATCTGAACAGGGTTAACAATGTTTCGGTGTCTCTGACCTTACAGTGTTGTGGAATATCCAGCTGTAAAGAGGGATTAATTTGCTGTGATTTAATTATTGTCGTATTTTTCACAATATCAAAGTGCAGCCAATAAAACTTTAACTCAGGATCAAACGTCGTCACGCCTTTATGTTCCCTGCCGGGAAATAACAGTAAACTTTCTCCTTCATGTAAATCAAAACGGGTATTTTCTTCCTGAAGGGAAAGTGTGCCACGCACAACGTAAATCAGCTCGTGCGAACTGAGTTGCCGGGTCGGATGTGTCCCCATTCCGCGGGAAATAAACAAACCGCCATTCTGAACTTTAACCGGATAATTAACGGAAAATGAAAGCATTTCAGGCACTCATCGGGCAGGTCATGCCTGACATTAGCACAGCGGACGCGCTCTGCCAGCAGGCAGACTGGAGGGTTTGATCTGCTTCACAGATTCTGTCTGTGAGTCGGAATTGTCCCGTTTAACTACTTTATCCTCCTCTTGTTGGTTTGAGAGCCCTGTGCCAGATTGAAGGCGTACCTTATTTATCTCCCGACTGATATTCAATTTCAGCCTTATTTAACACGTTCCTGAAGCTTATAAATAACGATATAAAAGCGAGGAAAATACAATGCCAACCGATTCTATAAATACCGGCTCATCGCCGGTACGAGGCACTGATGCCATTGTGTCTGCAAACACCAAACTTTCGGTCAGTGAGAAAATTGGCTATGGATTAGGTGATGCCGGAGGCACGATAATTACCTGTCTCATTGGCAGTTTTCTCACCTTTTTCTATACCGACGTATTCGGGCTGACGCCTGCTATTGTCGGCACACTGTTTATTTCACTGCGCGTCATTGATGCAATTTCCGATCCGTTAATGGGGGTTCTGGCCGACCGGACGCAAAGCCGCTGGGGCCGTTTTCGCCCGTGGCAGTTGTGGATTGCGCTGCCGATCGGCGTGGTCGGTTTTCTGACGTTTACGGTGCCGGGTTTCAGTGGTGACGCCAAAATTGCCTATGCGTTTTTCACCTATTTTCTGTTATCCATTTCTTACACCGCGATTAACGTGCCGTATTGCGCTCTGATCAACACCATGACGACGGATCACCGCGAGGTGATGTCCTGTCAGTCCTGGCGCTTTGTCTTGTGCGGTGTGGCTGGTTTTCTGGTGTCGGTCGGATTGCCGTGGCTGGTGCAGGTGCTGGGAAAAGGCAATGCGGCGGTGGGTTATCAGCAGGGCGTAGGTTTGCTGTGTGCGGTTGCCGTGGTGATGTTCCTGTGGTGCTTCTTTGCCGTGCGGGAACGCCTGCCGCTGGCGCTGCTCGGGCAGTTCAGCGTCCGTGAGCACATTCGCGGAATGCTGAAAAATGACCAGCTTTTGCTGGTATTGCTGATGTCTTTCCTGCTGATCAACGTGTTCAATCTGCGCGGCGGCGGTTATATGTACTTCATCACGTACGTGCTGAAAGGCGGCGCAGGTTACGCCTCGATGTTCTTCGGTATGGTGACGCTGGCGTCGATTCTCGGGGCGGTGATCGTCAATCAACTGACAAAGTTCATCGACAGCGTGCGTCTCTACATGCTGACCAATCTGGTGCTGGCGGTGTTTTCCCTGCTGTTGTGGTTCGTGCCAGTGGGCGAACAGTGGCAGACCCTCTGGCTGGGCATCATTTTCGTCCATTGCGTCATTCTTGGCTTTACGCTGCCGCTGCACTTTTCACTGATGGCGTTTGCCGACGACTACGGCCACTGGAAAAACGGCATCCGTTCTTCCGGCATGAACTTCGCCTTCAACCTTTTCTTCATCAAACTTGCGTGGGCATCCAGCGCCGGGATCATCAGCCTGGTCTTCGTGCTGGTTTCTTATCAGGCCGGTGCAGATCACCAGACCGCAGCCTCGCTCGGCGGTATCACACTTCTCGAAACCCTGCTGCCTGCGGCAATGCATTTGCTGCTGGCGGGCACTCTGATTTTCTGCAAGCTCAACAACACATTGCTGACGCGCATGTCGCGTGAGCTGGCGGCCAAAATTTAAATGACAATAACGATTCAGGAGGTTGTATGTCTTTTTCTCCGGTTGATTCTTTAGAAGTGCCTTTGCACAAGGTGAATATTTCCGATGCGTTCTGGCTGGAATACCAGCGTCTGGTTAAAGATGTGGTCGTGCCGTATCAGTGGAAAGCGTTGAACGATGAAGTGGCGGATGCGGAGCCGAGCCACGCCATTGAAAATTTCCGTATCGCGGCAGGGCAGAGCGATGGCGAATTTTATGGGATGGTTTTTCAGGACAGCGATGTCGCTAAATGGCTGGAAGCCGTGGGCTATTTGCTGGCGAAAACGCCGGATCCGGAGCTTGAAGAAACCGCTGACCGCGTCATTGAGCTGGTCGGTGCGGTGCAGCAACCGGACGGTTATCTGAATACCTATTTCACGGTTAAGGAGCCGCAGCAGCGCTGGACAAATCTGGCGGAATGTCACGAGCTTTACTGCGCCGGACATCTGATTGAAGCAGGCGTCGCCTACGCGCAGGCCACCGGAAAAACGCGTTTGCTGGAAATCGTGTGTAAGCTTGCCGACCATATTGGTGACATTTTCGGGCCGGGCGAGAAGCAGCTGCACGGCTATCCCGGTCACCCGGAAATCGAGCTGGCATTGATGCGTTTATACGAAGAAACCGGCGAAACGCGCTATCTCGAAATCACGCGTTATTTCGTCGAACAGCGCGGTGTACAGCCGCATTTCTACGATATCGAGTATGAAAAACGCGGCAGAACGTCGCACTGGAATACCTACGGTCCGGCGTGGATGGTGAAGGATAAAGCCTACAGCCAGGCACATTTGCCGGTGGCATTGCAGACCACGGCTATCGGGCATGCCGTGCGGTTTGTGTATTTATACGCTGGCGTCGCGCATCTGGCGCGGCTGAGTCAGGATCAGGAAAAACGCGAAGTCTGTCAGCGCTTATGGGAAAACATGACGCAGCGGCAGATGTACATCACCGGTTCTATCGGCTCGCAAAGCAGCGGCGAAGCGTTTTCATCGGATTATGATTTGCCTAACGATACGGCGTATACCGAAACCTGCGCGTCGATTGGCCTGATGATGTTTGCCAACCGCATGTTGCAGCTCGACGCCGACAGCCGTTATGGCGATGTCATGGAGCGCGCGCTTTACAACACGGTGCTTGCCGGCATGGCGCTCGATGGCAAACATTTCTTCTACGTCAATCCACTGGAAGTCCACCCGAAAAGCATTCCCTTCAACCATATTTATGACCATGTAAAACCGGTCCGTCAGCGCTGGTTTGGCTGCGCCTGTTGCCCGCCCAATATTGCGCGGCTGCTGGCGTCTCTCGGTCATTACATATACACCCAGCGACCGGACGGCGTGGACATCAATCTCTACGTCGGCAGCGATGTCGAAGCCATGATTGGCGGTAAGCCGCTGCGCCTCAAGCAATCCGGCGGCTATCCGTGGGCTGAAAATGTGCTGATTGAAGTCGATACCGGTGAACCGCTCGACGCCACGCTGGCGCTGCGTTTACCCGACTGGTGCGCCAGCCCGCAGGTGACGCTTAACGGCAAGCCGCTGGACGTCGCCGCCCGCACTTCGCGTGGATATTTGCGTCTGACGCAGGAATGGCAAAAAGGGGATCGCATTGAAATGACGTTACCGATGCCGGTCACGCGTGTGAAAGGCAATGCGCTGTTGCGGCATGTCGCCGGGAAAGTCGCGGTGCAGCGCGGGCCGCTGGTTTACTGCCTCGAACAGGCCGACAACGGCAGTGAATTGCATAACATCTGTTTGCCGCAACATGCGCAGTTCCGCCTGATTGCGGGCAGCGGAATATTTGCCGGTAAAACGCTTTTACAAACGCAGGGTAAGCGAAGGACATCAAACCACGCAGAGCAGCAACCACTTTACCGTTTCAACCCGGCCACTGAAGAGGCGGTGCCGCAAACCATGACGTTCGTGCCGTACTTTACCTGGGCAAACCGCGGAGAAGGGGAGATGCGCGTCTGGGTTGATGAGGCGTAACCCGACATCCTTCGGGCTGCCGTTTCGGGCAGCCCGAAGTGATCCGTGCGGGATTACTGTTTCCAGCTGTGGTATTCACTCTTTCTTCTGCCGGGCGCGGTTTCCGGCAGCAGGGCAAGGCCGATCACTGAGATGGCGCCGAGAACAATCATGTATATCGCCAGCCCGTGATAATCGCCGCCGGTCATTTGCAGGATTTTTACCGCCACCAGCCCGAGAATTCCGCTGCCGATGAGTGATCCGATCTGCCAGATTAACGCAATGCCACTGCAACGGATCCGCGTCGGGAACAGTTCAGGGAAATATGAGGCCTGCGGGGCGTAACACATGCTGTGGCCGAAAGTCAGCGCGAGGATCATGGCAATCTGTGTTATCCAGAACGTGTCCATTTTCAGGGCCAGAAAGAAGGGAATGATTCCCACCGCCAGCAGCACCGCGCCGGCCATATACACCGGCTTACGGCCAATATGATCGGAGAGTTTGCCCATCATCGGGATGGCGAATATCTCCAGAATGACGGCTACAATCATGGTTTGCAGCAGGATACTTTCGCTCAGATGATTGGCCTTACCGAATGCCAGCACAATGACCGTGAACATGGCGAATGCGCAGGCTTCGATCAGTTTGGCGCACACGCCTTTGACGATGATCCCCGGATACAATTTGATGACTTCCACGACCGGACGCGATTCCACCGCTTTGGTTTTACGAATTTCAGTAAACACTGGCGATTCATCAATCCGCAGACGGATGAACAGCCCGACGATCACCAGCAGCAGGCTGAGCAGGAAGGGAATACGCCAGCCCCAGTCAAGCATTTGTGCGGCAGATAACTGCGACGTCAGCAGCGCAAATAAGGCCGACGGCAGAAGAAAGCCCAGCGGTGCGCCGATTTGTACCCAGCTGGCAAAAAAGCCCCGGCGTCCCGGCGGGGAATATTCGGCAGTCATCAGCACGGCGCCTGCTTGTTCTCCGCCCACGCCAAACCCCTGCAATACGCGGATTAAAATCAGCAGAACCGGTGCCCAGAACCCGATTTTTTCGTAAGTCGGCAGCAGGCCGATGCAGAAAGTCCCTAAACCGACAATCAGAATAGTGATCACCAGCGCTTTTTTGCGTCCGACTTTGTCGCCAATATGGCCGAAAACAATGCCACCTAACGGACGGGCAAGAAACCCGACGGCGTACGTGGCGAAAGCGGCCAGCGTGCTGATCAGCGGGTCGTGGCTCGGGAAAAACAGCTGACCGAAAAACAGAACGGCCGCCGTGCCGTAGGCAAAAAAGTCGTAATATTCGGCAGCGGTGCCGATAGCGGAAGCGGCTGCGACGCGTCTTAATAATCCACGCTGTTCTTTTTCGGCAGCTTCAGAGAGAGGCTGCGATGAAATCTGTGACATGGTGAAATACTCCGGATAAACAGCAACAGTGTCGGCAAAATGCCGCGCCTTTTAGTCACGCGCGGCATTTTCATTCAGAACGTTAGCCGTGGGATAATTTAGTGGCTGGTGAATGCTTTGGGGCTTTAATCACAAAGAACACCAGAATCGCGCCGAGTGCGGCGACGCCGCCTGCGAGAATAAAGGCGCTGTCGAAATGACCGGTGTTTTGCACAATAAAGCCTGTTACGACCGGCCCGACGATACCTGAAACGCTGCCGACCAGATGGATAAAGCCGCTGGTGCCGCCAACGCGGGATTTATGTACGACGTCCTGAATAATCGCCCAGTAAATTGCGCCGGTGGTATACAGGAAGAAAATAGAAACAGACATCAGTACCACGGCCGGAACCACGCTGGTGACGATACCGGCCAGTGCGACGCAAATAGCGGCGGCAGACAGGCTGAAGACCAGAATAATTTTGCGCGACAGCAGTAAGCGGCCGGTAATATTGAAAATCTTATCGGAGATATAACCGCCCAGCGCCAGACCGACGAATCCGACAATCCACGGGATCACGGTAGTCAGGCTCATTTCTTTAATATTCAGGCCGTGTGCCTGAACCAGATAAGACGGGAACCAGCTGAGGAAGAAGAACAAAATATAGTTGTAGCAGAAGAAGGCAAACGCCGTGACCAGAATAATTGGCTGGCGTAAATAATATCCCAGACCATGCGCGGCGTGCGCCAGATCGTCTTCTTCGCTGATATTTTCATTCTTCATCTCATCGACTAAACGTAATTCTTCCGGCGAGACGCGTTTACTTTTCAGCGGATTATCCGCCACGGTAAAGAACCAGATTGCCATCCACACAATCCCGATGGCGGCAATCACCATAAAGGCCGGACGCCAGCCAAAAGACAGCGCAAGATAGCCGACGATCGGCCCGGCAACGGCGCCGCCCAGAGGCGAACCGGCGCTGAGAAGCCCTACCGCGGTGGCGGCTTTTTTCTTCGGGAACCAGCCGTTAATCATCTTATTGGCGGAAGCGCAGATCGGGCCTTCGGCCATACCGAATAATACCCGCAATATCAGCATGGAATAAAAGCCGGTGGCGATGGCAGTCATTCCGCAAAATAGAGACCACAGCCCGACGGCTAATCCCATCACGACCGTTGGCCCGAATTTATCGACGGCCAGACCACCAATGAAATTGAATATGGCATAACCAAAGAAGAAACTGCCGAATATTATCCCGAACTGCTCAGGATTAATGGTCAGTTCTTTTTCTATCATCGGTACCGTAATAGACAGCGCTACACGGTCGAGATAGTTGATCATATAAACCATGAACAGCAGGAATACGATGATCCAGCGTAGGTTCTTAAACATAGGTAAGGTGCTCCACTTGGTGTTGTTTTAATAGTGTTGCGTTCTTTGTAGGTAGAATATGAGGTACGGTTTGCGGAAAGATTTAAAAATCCTCCCGCAGTTTCAAACAATTAAAATAAAAACGGTCTTCAGAACGTCAGCAGAACTTTGCAGCAGGAACGCTGATCTTTTTCAAACAGCGTCAGTGCAGCTTCCACATCTCCGGCGGGCATCCAGTGCGTCACCAGTTTTTCAGGCGTGATTTTTCCCTGTTCCATCCATTCAATCACCTGCGGGAACCTGTGACTGTTCAGGCGCGAAGAGAACAGCGAAATCTCTTTGCTGGTAATACTTTGCTGCGTGATGGTGCTCGGCTCGCCAGAGAAGCCCATCATGCCGATACGCGCGGCCGGTGAAGCCAGCAAAATGGCTTCCTGCAAAATCGCCGGATGGCAGGCAGCATCAACGATAATCGTCGGGCGCACGCCTTCAGCGGACAGCACCTCAGCCACATTGCGTTCGCTGTTATTGATGGTCCAGTCGGCACCGCTGTCGAGTGCCATATGCAGACGTTCTTCAATGCGATCGGTGACGATCACATTCTTAACGCCGTACACACCTTTCAGCACCTGAATCACCGTCAGCCCCATCGGGCCTGCGCCGTACACCAGCGCGGTATCCTGCGGAGTCGGTTTCAAAAATGCCGTGATATTGGCGGCAATGGTGAAAGGTTCGACCATGCTGGCGAGTTTGTCAGGAATGGACGCCGGGACGTTATAGGCGTTTTTCGCCGGGGCGCAGGCGTAATCGCTGAAACCGCCGTCGCGGTGAACGCCGATCACCTGCAACTCGTTGCAGACATTAGGCCGCCCGACGGAGCACGGATAGCAATGTCCGCAGCTTACCACCGGGTCAATGACCACACGTTCGCCGATGCGTGCCGTATCGACGCCTTCACCGACGCTGTCAATATGGCCGAAGAACTCATGGCCGATAACGCGCGGGTATTTCGCGAACGGATTGTGGCCGTGATAAATGTGGACATCGGAGCCGCAAATGCCTGCGTAACTCACCCGAACTCGTACCTCGCCGGCGGCAGGTACCGGCAAAGCACGTTGCTCGATGACTAATTTTCCCGGCTCTTGTATAACGACGCTGTTCATTTTTCGTTCCCTCACCAGTTCCACAAAGTGCCGTCTTCAAGACGGGCCACCGGCAGATAGGCCGGTTCATACGGATATTTCGCGGCGAGTTTTTCGTCAAACTCAATGCCCAACCCGGGTTTTTCGCCAGGATGCATGTAGCCGTTATCGAAGGTCCAGTTATGCGGAAACACTTCCAGCATCTGTTCGGAATAGCCCATGTATTCCTGCACGCCAAAGTTCGGTACCCACAGATCGAAGTGCAGGGCAGCCGCCATGCAGACTGGCGAGAGGTCAGACGGGCCGTGCGAACCGGTACGCACCTGATAAAGCGACGCGAAATCGGCGATGCGGCGCATCCCAGTGATGCCGCCCGCGTGGGTCAGCGTGGTACGGATATAGTCGATCAGCTGTTCTTCAATCAGCTGTTTGCAATCCCAGATACTGTTGAAGACTTCGCCGACGGCAATGGGTGTGACCGTGTGCTGGCGGATCAGGCGGAAACATTCCTGATTCTCGGCAGGCGTCGGATCTTCCATCCAGAACAGGCGATATTCTTCGATGCTTTTGCCAAAACGCGCGGCTTCGATGGGCGTCAGGCGGTGATGCATGTCGTGCAGCAGATGTTCGTCAAAACCGAATTTGTTGCGCACGGCTTCAAAGAGTTTTGGCGTGAAATCGAGGTATTTTTCCGTGGACCACAGCTGCTCTTCCGGCCAGTTACCTTTGGTGGCGGGCTCGTACGCCAGACCTTTGCCTTTCGCCATGCCGTAAGTAGTTTTCATACCCGGCACGCCGCACTGGGCGCGGATCGCCTTAAAGCCCAGCTCTTTGTGTTTGGCATAATCATCGAGCACTTCGTCGATGGAATGACCGGTGGTGTGGCAGTAAACCATCACGCCGGTGCGGGATGCGCCGCCGAGCAACTGATACAACGGCATATTGGCGGCTTTTGCTTTAATATCCCACAGCGCCATATCGACCGCCGAAATGGCCGACATCGTGACCGGACCGCGACGCCAGTACGCGCCTTTGTAGAAGAACTGCCAGATGTCTTCAATCTGATGCGCGTCGCGCCCGATAAGCTGCGGGCAAACGTGATCTTTCAGATAAGATGCGACCGGCAGCTCCCGGCCGTTCAGGGTGGCATCGCCGATACCGGTCAGACCGCTGTCGGTAGTGATTTTTAACGTCACAAAGTTGCGACCCGGGCAAGTGACAAAGACTTCAGCATTCACGATTTTCATCGGTTACGACCTTTTGCAGTAAATGTTAGATGCATTTTCTTTGGTTATAAATACGCCTTAAGCCAACTACCATACAAGTATGTAAATTTGTTTTTGCCGGAGGCGATCACATTTTGAGCGGAGATTTATGCGGAAAAACTCCGCCAGGCAGAAATGAAAACGCCTGCAACAGGCAGGCGTTTCAGAGGGTGAGCAGGAAAAGACTATTCGGCCAGCCTCATCACTTCATCCCAGACGGCATCGTCGACGGGTATACCAAGACGGCGGTTTTGTTCGCGGTTTAACGCCGCCGTCTGGCCGGGATAGCGTACATCGCGGTTGTTTTCGGCGGGCTCTGACTGATTCACGTAATCCGCCACGCTGTCGGCCATGTGTTCGGTGAATTGCGTACCGCCAAGCTGCACCGGGTCGAAGACCATGAAAATCTGGCTCGCACCGGTGCAACTGCCTTCGCCAATTTTATCGATTTCATTGGTCGGTGAACCGGCGGAGAGCAGTGCGGCCATGGCGTCGAGCACAATCGCCAGTCCGGAACCTTTCCAGTAACCGGCGGGCAAAATACGCATGGAAGCCTCTATCGGGCCGGGATCGTCAGTGAGATTTCCCTGGCTGTCATAGCCGCCGGGATACGGCAATTTTTCATTTTTGAGCCGCGTCACCTGCAACTTGCCGTAGGAATATTGCGACATCGCCATATCCAGCACGATCGGGCCTTTGGCTCTCGGTACCGCCATCACAAACGGGTTATTGCCGATGCGGGTATTTTTGCCGCCCCAGGCGGGCATGCACGATTCGGTGTTCGTCCAGCAAATAGCAGCCAGCCCGCGTGTGGCGGCGTGCCAGCCATAACTTCCGCCGCGCATCCAGTGGCTGCTGTTTTTCATTGCCACAATCCCGACGCCGTATTCTCCTGCCATTTCGGCGGCTTTTTCGACGGCAAACAGTGCATTGGTGATGCCGATCCCACGGTTGCCGTTATAAATGGCAATGGCGCCAAGCGATTTTTCCTGCACGGGTTTGGCGTGAATATTGATCCAGCCTTTCTGAACGTAATCGACAAAGCGTGCCACCCGGTTCAGGCCGTGCGAAGCAATGCCGTCGCAGCTTGATTCGGTGTGGATCCGCGCACACGTCCGCGCGCTTTCTTCATCCAGCCCCGCTTTGAGCAAGGCGCGCTGGATGGTTTCTTGCATCAGGCTGAATTCAATTCTTTGCATTATCGGCTCCGGTAGAAAGTTCAGGTGAGGTCAGCGGGGAATAGTCTTCTGTCTGGCTAAGAATATTGTTATTACCCCAACATTTTTCGTAAGGCCAGCCGGTCAGTTGCTCGGCGATTAAACGGGTTTCCGGTGCCACATCATATTTACTGCCACCGGCTTTCAGCCGTTCAATTTCATTGACCAGCAGGGAATGGTTATGGCGGGTAAGGCGAAACTTCATGGAGCTGTAAAGGCCAATCAGCAGAAAGACCACCGAACCAGTGCCAAATACCAGCGTAATTCCGTACACCGCTTCCGCGGGTTGTGTCGCGCTTTTCGGCGTAAATCCGTAATGTTGTAATAACAGGCCTACGGTAAATAACGCCACGGCCTGAACGGCTTTACGCACAAAAGTCATCACGCCGGCGAAAATACCTTCTCGGCGTTTCCCTGTCAGCATTTCATCGACATCAGGAATAAAACTGTAGATATTCCAGCAGACATAACTGGTCCCGGAACGTCCGACGCCCATTAAAATAACGGAGAGATAAATCAGTGCCATATTAAAAGGCAGTTGCAGCAGATGAATAGATAAAAATAACCCGACGCTCGCCAGCATAAAGAGTTGTGCAATCCGATACGCTGAGCCGTTACCTAATTTCATACACAGGAAAATAAATAAGGCCACGCAGATAAACTGAATCAGTGTCATAAGCGTCATCGCATTGGACGCCGTTACGGCATTTTGCCCGAGGACAAAAATAATGTAGTAAGCGAGAACGGCACCGAGGACATCCAGCGCGACATAACCGCCCAGATACATCCCGACGTGCTGGCGAAAAGTCCGCACTTTCATGGTGGAAACCAGGGATTTAAACAGGTGCTTCATGTCACGGCGGAAAGACAATTTCGGCGTGGCCACATCAACGGGGATCGGGCGTTCCCAGGTGTAGAAATAGAGCAGCAGGATCACCACGGCGAACAGCACGCCAAATATCACGCCCATAATCAGAAATGATGAAGACGAATCTTCTCCGAGATACGCAATAATTCGTCCCGGAAGCCAGGCGGCTAATATTGCAGCGCCGGTTGAAAAGAACATTCTGACGCCGGTGAGTTTGGTGCGCATTTTAAAACTGGAGGTCATTTCAGCCGCCAGCGTTTCATAAGGCACAATCGCCAGCGTGTAAGCTGCGTAAAATAAAATATACGTCAGCAGGTAATACCAGAATCCCATGCCGCTGATCCACATAATAATGTAGGTCACCATAATCAGCGGAGCGCCAAATAAGAAGAAGAACCCGCGGCGGCCATACTTTTTACCCAGAGGATTACGGTAAAAATTATCGGTCACATATCCCATCAGCGGATCGAAAAATGCATCCAGCAACCGGGCAGAAGCAATAACAGCACCGGCCTCCGCCGGGCTTAATCCGGCGTAGGTGGTATAGAAAAACATAATCCATAAACCTAATACCGCAAAACAACCACCGCCGAAGAAATCTCCTCCGCCATAGGCCAGCATATTTTTGAGTGATATCGGTCTTTCTTTATGATGATTAATCATAATACCCCTGTGTTCCGTATTATTTTTGGCGATATCGGATAAGTAAGAGTCGTGAAAACAAACTTATTGGGATGCCGCAGACGTTCAGGAATAAAAAATCCGTTGGCGTCAGCAGAATAAAACTAGGCAACTGGCATCTACCATACAAGTATGTGGATCAGGATTTATCGGAAGGGATCACAAAAATAAACGCAAATTTCCTCTGTACTGTAAGGCAGATCACAGTACAGAGAATGAGCAGTCAGGGCAGGGGAAATTCGGGGAATTAGCCGAGTAACTCGCAGTTTGGCGGCAGACGGCACTGAATCGCGTTGGGAAGAACTTCGATGCGGAACCGTTTTCCGGTCAGCGGCTCGCCGTCGAGATTGAACGTCATGTCGTGCGGCGCGTTGATTTCCAGCCACGGCAGACTGGCGGAAACGATGTTCTTATTCTCTTCGTTGTTGATCAGGCTGCGCAGGAAAGAGGGCAACAGCTCTTCGGAGGTCAGCAAACGCAGCTGCAACAGACCGTCGTTAATCAGCGCGTCCGGGCAAATTTGCTGCCCGCCACCGGCCTGGCGGCCATTGCCGATACCGATGACCAGCGCGTCGCCCTGCCAGCTGAAATCCGGCCCTTTGATTTCGCAGCTGTCCGCTTTCAGCGTATCAAGACGTAAAAGTCCGTGAATAAAATAGGAAACGCCGCCCAGTGCGGCTTTCAGTTTTTCCGGCGTTTCGGTGGTGATCCGCGTGCCAAATCCGCCGGTCGCCATGTTAATAAAGAAGTGCTGGTCGTTTACTTTCGCCAGATCGATATCCACGACGCGGCCTTTCACCGCCAGCTGAAGCGCCTGTTCCGGTGAGAGCGGAATATTACAGCCTGTCGCGAAATCATTGGCCGTGCCCAGCGGGATAATACCGAGTGCCGGAGCATCTGCGCCAAGCTGGGCCAGCGCGCCCGCGACTTCGTTGATCGTGCCATCACCGCCACCGGCAATCACCGTCTCGCAGCCCAGCTCTACGGCTTCTGCCACATAGCGCGCAGCGTCTCCGTATTCCCAGGTGACGCGCACGCTGAGTTTCACGCCTTCTTCACGCAGCGCACCGACGGCTTCCCGCAGTTCTTCATTCCCTGCCCCTTTTCCGTTTAAGATCAGCAGTGCAGCGCCCGTGTCCTTCATATCATCTCCTTATCATTCATAGGCTTTAACAATAGATGATAAAGACCGTATTTGGCTATCGGATTAATCACTTAATAATTTAATCGCCTGTTAAATAATTTCGGTTAAATTAATTCAAAAAATGGCGTATTTATCGGGCGGGAGTTAATTAAAGTGAAGGGAAAGTAAAACGTTATTCTTCTCAATAACAGGAAAAAAGAAAGAGATTGAATACAAAAAGAAAAGCCAGCTCAAGGGAGATTGAGCTGGCCAAGGAGGTGGTTCCTAGTGTAGTCCGGTGCATTATTTTGCATTCGAAGTAAATTGCGAATGCATATTAGCCAACTTAAATTAAAAGAGTTGTGACCGGATTCTTATTTTCACTAAAAGCCTTATTTCAGGTGCGGATTGCGTGTATCCGTTTCTTCCAGATTTCGCAGCAGAATGGCGAATTCCAGGCTGATGTCTTCCGGCAGGGCGACATACACAATATGCCCGTTACCCGGCGCGACTTCCGTCGGCTGGCCTTTCTTGTTGCGCAACGCTTCAAGCTTGAACTGAATATTACCCTGTGGCGTCATCATTTCCACGCTATCGCCAACGCTGAATTTATTTTTCACGTCGATTTCAGCCCAACCGTCCACGCGGTTGCCGGTGAATTCGCCGACAAATTGCTGACGGTCGCTGACGGAAAAACCGTATTCGTAGTTTTGCTGCGCGTCATGGGTATGGCGGCGCAGGAAACCTTCGGTATAGCCGCGATGCGCCAGCCCTTCGAGGGTGGAAAGCAGCGTCGGGTCGAAAGGTTTTCCGGAAACGGCGTCGTCGATGGCGCGGCGGTAAACCTGTGCGGTACGCGCGCAGTAATAAAATGACTTGGTGCGGCCTTCAATTTTCAGGGAATGCACACCCATTTTGGTTAGCGCTTCAACATGCTGAATGGCGCGCAAGTCTTTGGAATTCATGATGTACGTGCCGTGTTCATCTTCGAATGCACTCATGTATTCGCCGGGACGCATGGCTTCTTCGAGCATAAACACTTTATCCGTCGGCTGACCGATGCCGAGCGTCGGTTCCGGCGCGTCGACCTGCTGAACCGGGATCGGTTCGTACTGATGCACGATATTGCCGATGGCGTCTTCTTTGCCTTCCTGAACTTTATATTCCCAGCGGCAGGCGTTGGTACAGGTTCCCTGATTCGGATCGCGTTTGTTGATGTAACCGGAGAGCAGGCAGCGGCCGGAATACGCCATGCACAGCGCGCCGTGGACGAAAATCTCGATTTCCATGTCCGGCACCTGCGTGCGGATTTCCGCAATCTCTTCCAGCGACAACTCGCGGGACAAAATCACGCGCGTCAGCCCCATTTGCTTCCAGAACTTCACCGTCGCCCAGTTCACCGCGTTTGCCTGTACCGACAGATGAATATCCATCTGCGGGAAAGCTTCACGAACCATCATGATCAGGCCCGGATCGGACATGATCAGCGCGTCCGGCCCCATGTCGATGACCGGCTGTAAATCGCGGATGAAGGTTTTAAGTTTGGCGTTATGCGGCGCGATATTCACCACGACATAGAATTTTTTACCGAGAGCATGGGCTTCGTTAATGCCGATTTCCAGATTCTGGTGGTTAAATTCGTTATTGCGCACACGCAGGCTGTAGCGCGGCTGTCCGGCGTAAACGGCATCCGCGCCATAGGCGAACGCGTAACGCATATTTTTCAGGGAGCCGGCAGGGGAAAGCAGTTCCGGAACAAAAGAATCGGGGGTAAACATAGTCAATCTCAGTCTGATCACAGGTCAGGGCCGTCCCGGATGCGGGGCGACGAAAGGTCAGAATTGTAACGTCTGAGTTGATCAAAAGCAGCCGGTTAGTGTGGGTATTTCAGCTTTTATGGGGTCAGATCAATTTTTGAATCGGGAGGTTGCAGCGCAGAATGCCGCAACCTCCGCAAAGGAGGAATCAGGCAGTTTGCTGGGTGAGATCGCGGATATCGGCCGTTGGCCCGTTTTTCACAACCGACAGGATGCCTTTTTTCGCGGCGCTTTCCGTGGTGTACATTTCACTCACGCCGATAACCTGGTGGTTTTTCGCTTTCAGCACAAAATAAAATTGCCCGTCTTTTGACGGTTTCACTTCGTATTGAGCCTCATGCGGCGCGTTAGCCTGCACCGACGAAATGCCATTTTCCGCCGACGCTTTGCTGGCATACATCTCGCTGGTGAGAATAATCTCTCCGTTCCCGGCCTTCAGGTTAAAGTGAAACTGTCCATTCTTCGCTTTTTTCAGATCATAGTGACCGTTAGCCATAAAGGTAATCTCCAGTAGAAGGGTTTTTTCCAGAGATAAGTGTAGTTAAGGGAAACTTTTTCGCGGGGAAAGGGAGTATTTAAGACATTAAATGTGAACTGGCCGACAGACTTTCAGTAACTTTACAAATCTGCGCTGCCGGCCTTTCAGGTATTCAATCCTGCGCGTTACACCAGATGGCAGGGCTCTGCTTCCCAGCGATAACCCACACCGTAGACGGCGCGGATAAACGCCTTCTCGCCGTCCAGCGATTCGAGTTTCCGCCGCAGGTTTTTGATGTGGCTGTCAATGGTGCGATCCGTTACCACGCGGTAATCGTCATACAGGTTATTAAGCAGGATTTCACGGGTGAAGACATAGCCGGGCTTGACCGACAGCGTTTTCAGCAGACGAAATTCCGCTGGCGTCAGCTCAAGTTCATGCCCCTGGAACGTCGCCTGAAAACGGGCTTCATCAATATGCAGGCCGGTCTCTTTGGTCACATGTTCGTCAGGACGCACGCAGCGGCGCAGGATCACTTTCACGCGCGCAACCACTTCACGCGGGCTGTAAGGTTTGCAGATGTAATCATCGGCACCAATTTCCAGCCCGAGCAGGCGGTCGATTTCTTCTGTTTTTGCCGTGACCATCATGATTGGCACATCGGAAAACTGACGGATATCACGGCAGATGGATAAGCCGCTGCTCCCCGGCAACATCAGATCCAGCAGGATCAGCGCCGGGGGATTGGTTTTCACCTGCGCGATCACTTCGTGGCCGTCGGGCAACCATTGTGTCGCGTAACCCGCCGCTTCGAGATAGTCGATCAGCAGTTGGGCAAGTTTCGGTTCATCTTCCACGATCAGAATTTTTAACGGCGCAGGGCCGGACAATACAGAGTCGTTCATTCAGTTTCTCGGGCCATGTGGAATGGAAAGCGGCAGGACAATCGTTATGCGAACGCCACCCGCCGGAGAGTGGCTGGCGCTTATCTGCCCACCGTGCGCTTCGACAATATTCTGGCAAATTGCCAGACCTAAACCAGAACCACCGCTGGCGCGATTGCGCGAGCCCTCGGTGCGATAAAAACGCTCGAAGATTCGTACCAGCTGTTCATCACTGATGCCTGGTGCGCTGTCCTGGAAATTCAGATGCAGCGATTTATCACGGATTTCGCCGAGAATTTCCAGGCCGCCGTTGGGGTCAGTATAGCGCAGGCTGTTTTCCAGCAAATTATTGAAGAGCTGCGACAGACGCTGCGGGTCCCCAAAGACTTCGGCGCTTTCCGGCAGATGGCTGGTCAGGGTTAGCTGTTTACTGTGGAAGCGGTCGCGTGAACCGGCTTCCGCCAGCTGAATCAGATGCACCACGTCCGTTTCGACTTTGCGGTACGCCAGCGCACCGGCATCCGACAGCGAAAGCTGGTGCAAGTCATCCACCAGTTTCGTGAGGATCGAGACTTCAGATTGCAGGGATTCCAGCGAGCCCATCGTCATTTTGCGCACGCCGTCCTGCATCGCTTCCAGCTCGCCGCGCAATACCGCCAGCGGCGTGCGCAGTTCGTGGGAAATATCAGCCATAAAGGCGCGGCGCATCTGCTCGTTTTTTTCCAGCGTCATCGCCAGCTGGTTAAAGTCCTGCGCCAGTTTGCCCAGTTCGTCTTCGCTGTCGACTTCAACGCGCGTGCTGAAATCCCCGGCGGCCAGCTGATGCGTGCCGTTGACCAGACGCTTAACCGGCGCGAGCATTCCCCGCGAAAGTACCCAGGTCACGGCGGCTGCCAGCAGGGCGGTAAACGCCGTGATAATCCAGCTGGTGCGGCTTTGCTGGTGCTCGAAATTGATGTCTGCATCGCGGGTCAGGCGCTCGGCAGGCGTGGAAATCACCGAGCCTATCATCACACCGTCAACGGTCATCACGCGGCGCGGCCCCTGAAGATCAGCAGGAACCGGTTGATCGTAACCGCCGATGCGACGGTCATGGCTGTCGAGGATCCAGAACTTTGTCCGCCATCCCTGCGGCGGCATTTTCTGGCTGCTGTTCTGATCAAATGAGCGCATCAGCTGATAAATCAGGCGGTCATTTTTTTCCAGAAAATCCCAGTTGCCGTGCAGTTTGTACTGCTCTTGCAAGGTGTCGGCCAGCAGCTCAACGCGCGATTCATTACTCTGGCGTATATAATCGATAAAGCCCCGTTCGAAGCTCATCCGCACGCCCCAGTTCATGGTGATTAACACCAGTGCGCAGGTGCAGAAAATAGCCATAAACAGTTTGGCGGTAATACCTGGTTTCATGATTTTCTCATCGGGTCGGGAGATCCGGCCGCGGCACGGCGGCGATCGATAACGGCATTTTTCTGCATGTCCGGCGGCACTTTCGAAAAGACCCAGGCGGGCAGGGCGATCACCAGCGCCATCGACATATAGCAATACAGGAAAGCAGTGTGCATGGTGCTGCTGTCAGGCGTTATGGCCTGCTGATGCGCGAAGAGGCCAATCAGCAAACCGGCGACGCTGACCCCGAGACTCATCGACAACTGCATAATCATCGACAGCAGGCTGTTGCCGCTGCTGGCCAGACGCGGCGGTAAATCTTTCAGCGTCAGCGTATTCATGGAGGAGAAGCGCAGGGAGTTCACCATGCCCTGGAAGAACAGCACCACCGGAATCATCCACACAGCGCCGTAAATCGCCACCAGCGGGAAGATAAGCGTAATCAGCGCGAGCAGTAAAGTGGCGCTCACCAGCGCGGTGCGATACCCGAGCTGATTCACCAGACGCACGACCACGCGCTTCATCCCCATGCTGCCAAGCACCATCGGGATCATCATCAGCCCGGCGTGGAATGGCGTAAAGCCCATCCCCAGCTGTAAAAATACCGGCGTCATAAACGGCAACATTCCGCTGCCGATGCGGCCTAACAGGCTGCCGATCAGGCCGATTTTAAACGTTGGCGTGTGGAACAGGCGCAGAGAAAACAGCGCGGAAAGATTGCCGCGGGCGTGCATCCAGTAAATGCCTAACGCGCCTAAACCGACGACCACCAGCAGCACTAATTCAAGCGCGCTAAGGCCCATGCTGCGGCTGCCTTCCAGCGCCAGCGTGAGCGTCGCCATACAAACCGCCAGCATGACAAAGCCGCTGATATCAAAGCGCCGTGTCTGCATTTTGTAATTCGGCATAATCATCAGCGTAGCAATACAACCGGCCAGACCGACAGGCAGATTGATCAGGAAAATCCAGTGCCAGCTGGCGTACTGCACCAGAAAACCACCCAGCGCCGGGCCGAGCAGCGGGCCGACCTGGCCGGGCAGGGTGACCATGGTCATGGCGGCCATGTATTCGCTGCGCGGAACGATTTTCAACACCGTCAGCCGCCCGACGGGCACCATCATCGCGCCGCCAATCCCCTGAACGATACGTGACAGTACCAGTTCGCGCAGACTTTCGGACTGCGCGCAGAGTAGTGAACCGACGGTGAACAAAACGATGGCGGAAAAGAAGACCCATTTCACCCCGACTTTATCCGCCAGCCAGCCGCTGGCGGGCAACATCACTGCGACGGTCAGCACATAAGCGACTACCACCGAATGCATATGCAGAGGATTTTCACCCAGGCTGCGGGCCATTGACGGTAACGCAGTATTCACAATCGTAGTGTCGAGCGCCTGCATAAAAAAGCCAAAGGCGACAATCCACAATTGCCAGCGTACCGACGGTGGCAGCGGGGCGGGAGGCGGTAAGGTGTCAGTGTTTTCAGATTTCATGGGTTCGCATCAGCACAATCATTGTCGCGGCATTTCAGGGGGAGTACCACCTTCAGACCAGGCTTACAGTGTAGCCAGAATGCTTCAGCAGAAAATGGAGGAAATAAGGAGAGTCTTTCCCATTTTTTGACAATTCTTCTGACAATAAAGAATAGAGTTTAAGCCTGACATTTTATATCAAAATGCTAAGGTTGACCTTTGATCACGAATCGTTCGCACGCAAAGCATGTTTAATCTGACCTTCTCAAAGGGAGAGAATGATGAGTAAAAGAGAACTGGGCCGTTCAGGAATTCAGGTGCCGTTGCTGACTTTCGGCGGCAATGTGTTTGGCTGGACTGTCGATCAGGCAGCATCCTTTAATCTGCTCGATGCTCTTCTGGATCATAAACTTAACTTTATCGACACCGCTGATGTGTATTCGAGCTGGGTCGAAGGCAACCACGGTGGCGAGTCGGAAACCATTATCGGCAACTGGCTGAAAAAAACCGGCAAGCGCGACCAGATCATTCTGGCGACAAAAGTCGGTAAACCGATGGGTGAAGGGAAAGTTGGCCTGTCGCCACGTTATATCAAAGAAGCGGTGGAAGCTTCTTTGAAACGCCTGCAAACCGACTATATCGATTTGTATCAGTCACATGACGATGATGCGGATACGCCGCTGGCAGAAAGTCTGGCCGCGTTTGATGCGCTGATCAAAGAAGGCAAGGTGCGCGCTATCGGCGCATCCAACTACAGCGCGCCACGTCTGGCCGAAGCGCTGAAAGTCAGCAAGGAAAACGGGCTGGCGCGTTATGAAACGCTGCAACCTCAGTACAATCTTTACGACCGCAAAGTGTATGAAGAAGCGCTGGAAAAAGTCGTGACGGACAATGGCCTTGGCGTGATCAATTTCTATGGGCTGGCTGCCGGATTCCTGACCGGGAAATACCGTACGAAAGCCGACGCCAGCAAAAGTAAACGTGGCGAAAACGTGGTTGCACGTTGCCTGAACGAACGTGGCCTGAAAGTGTTGCAGGGGCTGGATCAGGTCGCAGAAAAACACGGCGCACAGCCGGGTCAGGTTGCGCTGGCCTGGCAAATCGCCCGTCCGAGCATCACGTCCCCGATTGTCAGCGCGACCTCGCTGCAACAGCTCAATGAACTGGCGCAGGCCGCTACGCTGAAACTCGATGATGCCGATATCCGTACGCTTAACGACGCCAGCGCATGGTAACCAAGTCTTTGTAAAACGTAATTTGCCGTATCGCCATAAACAAAAAAACCGCCTTAACATCAGGCGGTTTTTGTTTTTGTGAAGCCGTTAATTAACGGAACAGCGTTTGTGCCCAGCGCGCCAGACCGGCAGTGACCGAGCCAAAATCATTGCCCCCGACCAGCGGGATCCCCGGCAACTGTGCCTGCAATGCGGCACGTAAAAGTGGAGAACGGGCGCTGCCACCGGTCAGATAAATCACATCCGGTTTAATTTCGCTGCTGGCCAGTGCCAGAGCAACCTGTTCCTGAATGCGTTCCAGCGGCTGAGAAATCGCGTCACTCAGCTGCTGCTGGCTGATGGTTTCTGCCAGACCGGATTCAATGAAGTCCATTGCCGCCGTCACGCTTTCGCGCTCGGAGAGGGCAATTTTACTTTCTTCGGCAGCACGTACCAGGCGGTAGCTCAGGCGCTGTTGTTGTACTTTCAGCAGGCGCTTAATGAGATCCGGCTGCGCGGCGTCGCGGATCAAATCACGCAACATGCGGCCATTCGCCACGCTGTAGAAATCCAGCTGTGCAGGAACATCATTGGTTGCAACCGCATTCCAGTAAGGTAATGCCGGGATCGCGATACCTTTTTGCGTTTCGCTGCCCATGCCGAACTGAGGCGTCAGCTGTTTAAACGCGGTCATGATGTCCAGATCGTTACCGCCGACGCGGCAACCACTGTGGCCGAGCAGGCTGTTCTGGCGTTCCGCTTTATCGCGCCACTGCGGGCCCATCAGCAGAACGGAACAGTCGGTCGTTCCGCCGCCGATATCGACGACCAGCACTGTTTTCTCATCTGTCAGGGTGGCTTCAAAATCCAGACCTGCCGCTACCGGCTCAAACTGGAAAGCAATATCACGGAAACCGGCACGTTCAGCGGCGCGCTGTAAAATCCCCTGCGCCTGACTGTTCGCTTCCTCACCGCCCATGCCCTGGAAGTTGATCGGACGGCCAATCACCGTCTGCTCAATGCTTTCCTGCAAAACAGATTCTGCCTGACGTTTGATGTGATACATCATCGCGCAAACCAGATCTTCGAACAGGGCAATCTGCTGTGGCTTCAGGCCGTTTGCGCCAAGAAACGATTTCGGAGAACGAACGAAATACACTTCTTCCGGATCTTCCATGTAGGTCGCCAGCGCCTGCAAACCAAAGTTCACGCTGTTGGCGTTAACCGGAATATCTTCCTCGCGGTTAAAGCTGATACTACGACGCAGCAGCGCCAGATTTTCATCACTGCCTGTCGGCACCTGTCCGTGGCGGTTCAGCCATTCGCTGACAGCTTCACGGGATGGCGCACAGAGCATGGAGGGTAAATAAGGATCATTATTTTCTAACGCCAGAAGTTGGGCGTTATTATCGCGCATCACTGCGACTGAGCAATTCGCTGTACCGTAGTCAAATCCAATAAACATTATTGATCCCCATGCCAAAGAAGGGACGGGACTTTACCGGAGAGGGGCAGATTCATCAAGCAGGAAGGGGGCAGATGTGAGATTTTTAGCCAGCATTTCCCCCTCTTTTTATAGAGAGGGAAATGTACCGGAGATTACTTCAGCAGTGCCTGTGCTTTTGCGACTACGTTATCCACGGTAAAACCGAACTCTTTGAACAGCAGTTCTGCCGGAGCGGATTCGCCGAAGGTGGTCATACCGACAACGTCGCCGTTCAGGCCGACATACTTGTACCAGTAATCTGCAATACCCGCTTCGACCGCCAGACGCGCGGTCACGGCTTTTGGCAGTACGGATTCGCGATACGCCGCGTCTTGTTTGTCGAAGACATCGGTCGACGGGATGGAAACCACGCGCACTTTGGTGCCCGCTGCCGTCAGTTTGTCCGCTGCTTCAACCGTAATGCCCACTTCCGAACCGGTCGCAATCAGGATGATTTCCGGCGTGCCATCGGAATCTTTCAGCACATAACCGCCGCGCGCCACGTTTGCCAGCTGTCCGGCAGTACGCGGTTGTTGCGTCAGGTTCTGGCGGGAGAAGATCAGTGCTGACGGGCCGTCTTTACGCTCAATCGCAGTTTTCCAGGCGATGGCCGATTCGACCTGATCCGCAGGACGCCACAGGCTCATGTTCGGCGTCACACGCAGGCTGGCCATTTGTTCAACCGGCTGGTGCGTCGGGCCGTCTTCGCCCAGACCGATGGAGTCATGGGTATACACGAATATGTTGCGGATTTTCATCAGTGCCGCCATACGTACCGCGTTACGGGCGTATTCGACGAACATCAGGAAGGTTGCGGAATAAGGCAGGAAACCGCCGTGCAGGGTGATACCGTTGGAAATTGCGGTCATCCCGAACTCGCGAACGCCGTAATGAATGTAGTTACCGGCCAGATCGTCACCGAGCGATTTTGAACCGGACCACATGGTCAGGTTGCTCGGAGCCAGGTCAGCGGAGCCGCCAAGGAACTCAGGCAGAATTTTGCCAAAGCGTTCCAGCGTATTTTGGGACGCTTTACGGCTGGCGATATTCGCCGGATTAGCCTGCAATTCTTCGATAAATTTCTGCACTTCGGTTTCCCAGTTAGCCGGCAGTTCGCCGCTGACGCGACGTTCAAATTCAGCCGCCAGTTCAGGATGATCTTTGGCATAAGCCGCGAATTTATCATTCCACGCTTTTTCTTTGGCTTTACCGGCTTCTTTGGCATCCCATGCGGCATAAATATCCTGAGGGATTTCAAACGCCGGATAATTCCAGCCCAGCGCCTTGCGGGTTGCCGCCACTTCGTCTGCGCCCAGCGCCGCGCCGTGCGCATCGTGTGTACCGGCTTTATGCGGGGAACCAAAGCCGATCACAGTTTTGCACATCAGCAGGGAAGGCCGGTCGGTGACTTTATGGGATTCTTCAATCGCCGCTTTAATGGCATCTGAATTGTGGCCGTCAACGCCCCGGATCACGTGCCAGCCATAGGCTTCAAAACGTTTAGCTGTGTCATCGGTGAACCAGCCTTCAACGTGGCCGTCGATGGAGATGCCGTTGTCATCATAAAACGCGGTCAGTTTGCCGAGTTTCATGGTGCCAGCCAGCGAGCAGGCTTCATGGGAAATGCCTTCCATCATGCAACCGTCGCCCATAAAGGCATAGGTGTGGTGGTTCACAATGTCGTGATTATCACGGTTAAACTGAGCGGCAAGCGTGCGTTCTGCAATCGCAAAACCGACGGCGTTGGCAATGCCCTGACCCAGCGGGCCGGTGGTGGTTTCAACGCCCGGCGTGTAGCCGTATTCCGGGTGGCCCGGCGTTTTGGAATGCAGCTGGCGGAAGTTTTCCAGCTCTGTCATCGGCAGGTCATAGCCGGTGAGATGCAGCAGGCTGTAAATCAGCATCGAACCGTGGCCGTTGGACAAAATGAAACGGTCGCGGTCTGCCCATTTCGGGTTGGCCGGGTTGTGATTCATGTAATCACGCCACAGCACTTCAGCGATGTCCGCCATGCCCATCGGGGCACCCGGGTGACCGCTGTTTGCTTTCTGGACGGCGTCCATGCTCAGTGCACGGATAGCATTGGCTAGCTCTCTGCGAGAAGGCATATTTTTCTCCGGTTAATGGTCGCTGATTCTGTGCAGCGACCATCGAAAAAAGGGGGGATGAAATTACAGTTGAGCGGACAACATGTCTTCGAGTTTCTTCTGGTCGACGGCGAACAGGCGGATGCCTTCGGCCAGTTTCTCGACGGCCATGGCGTCCTGATGATGTTCCCAGAGGAATTCAGCCTGAGTCAGCGGCGCAGGCTTTTTACTGCCCTGCGACGAAGGTTGTAGCTTGCGTTCAACCGGCGCGCTGCTGGCTTTAAGCTCTTCAAGCAGGTTTGGTGAAATGGTCAGGCGATCACAACCGGCCAGCGCCAGAATTTGTTCCACTTTACGGAAACTGGCGCCCATGATCACGGTCTTGTAGTCATGCGCTTTATAGTATTCGTAAATCTCACGGACCGATTTCACGCCCGGATCTTTCTCAACGTCATACGCGGCGTTCGGCTCTTTGGCTTTGTACCAGTCATAGATGCGACCCACGAACGGCGAAATCAGATAAACCCCGGCTTCGGCACAGGCACGCGCCTGAGCAAAGGAGAAAAGTAGCGTCAGGTTACAGTTGATGCCTTCTTTTTCCAGCGCTTCGGCGGCTTTGATACCTTCCCACGTGGAAGCCAGTTTGATCAGGATGCGCGATTTATCGATGCCTTGTCCCTGATAAAGACCGATCAGCTTACGGGCTTTGGCAATGCATTTTTCGGTGTCAAATGACAGGCGGGCATCGACTTCGGTCGAGATGCGCCCCGGCACGCTTTTCAGAATTTCTGCGCCGATGTTCACGGCCAGCTTATCGGTGGCGTTAATCACCTGATCGTCTTTGCTGCCCCCTTGTTTACGGGCATAAGCGACGGCGTCTTTGATCAGATTTTGGTATTGCGGCAGGTCTGCGGCTTTGAGGATCAGCGAAGGATTGGTGGTCGCATCCTGAGGCTCGAAATGACGGATAGATTCAATATCACCACTGTCGGCAACGACAGTCGTTACCTTTTTAAGTGCGTCTAACTGGTTCATCTCTTAGCTCCTTGGCGAAAAAAACGATACAGCAATAAGGTCGTACGACTCTATTTCGTTGGGCTCCTACCCTGCATCATTCGGTTAACAAACTGAATGCGCTTTTTCTGATTGTTGCGATGGGTCATAACAATGGCAGCCCTCGTCGCAGCTCAGACTGCGGGGCGAGAGAGGAAAGCGCAAGGTCAAACTTTAAGCTTAGTCGAAATTTGCGAGACGTCTTCCGTGAACGAAAAGCAAACAGTGTAACGGCTAAGTTTTGGTCGTTATCCGGCGTTTATCGTGGCAGGTTATCTATACTGTCATCGGGTAAAACTGATGGTGATGTTGCATCCGTTTCCTGCTGTCTCTACAAAATATAAGAAACAAAAAAGGACCCTACGATGGACGAACAACTCAAGCAAAGCGCACTCGATTTTCATGAGTTTCCGGTGCCCGGAAAAATTCAGGTTTCGCCAACCAAGCCTCTGGCCACGCAGCGCGATCTGGCGCTGGCGTACTCTCCGGGCGTGGCGGCGCCCTGTCTGGAAATCGCTAAAGATCCGCTTGCGGCCTATAAATACACCGCACGCGGAAATCTGGTAGCGGTGATTTCCAACGGCACCGCGGTACTCGGGCTGGGCAATATCGGGGCGCTGGCCGGAAAACCGGTGATGGAAGGTAAGGGCGTTTTGTTCAAGAAATTTGCAGGTATTGATGTTTTTGATATCGAGGTGGACGAGCTTGATCCCGACAAACTGATCGAAGTGATCGCCGCGCTTGAACCGACGTTTGGCGGTATCAATCTCGAAGACATCAAAGCGCCGGAGTGCTTTTACATTGAGAGCAAACTGCGTGAGCGGATGAATATTCCGGTATTTCACGACGATCAGCACGGGACGGCAATCATCTGTACGGCGGCGGTGCTCAACGGTTTACGCGTGGTCGGGAAAGATATTTCCGACGTGCGGCTGGTGGTGTCCGGTGCCGGTGCGTCGGCCATTGCCTGCCTGAATTTGCTGGTAGCGCTCGGGCTGAAACGCCACAACATCACGGCCTGTGATTCCCGCGGCGTGATTTATCAGGGCCGCGAAGAGAACATGGCCGAAACCAAAGCGGCCTATGCCATTGAGGACAACGGGCAGCGCACGCTGGCGGATGCGATCCCCGGTGCGGATATTTTCCTCGGCTGTTCCGGCCCTGGCGTACTGACGCAGGACATGGTGAAAACCATGGCGAAATCCCCGCTGATTCTGGCGCTGGCAAACCCCGAACCAGAAATCCTGCCGCCGCTGGCGAAAGCGGTGCGCCCGGATGCGATTATCTGCACGGGTCGTTCGGATTACCCGAATCAGGTGAACAATGTCCTGTGCTTCCCGTTCATTTTCCGCGGTGCGCTGGACGTCGGGGCTACGACCATCAACGAGGAAATGAAGCTGGCCTGCGTGCACGCGATTGCCGATCTGGCGATGGCGGAGCAAAGCGATGTGGTCGCGTCGGCTTACGGGGAAGAAGAGCTTTCATTTGGCCCGGATTACATCATTCCCAAACCTTTTGACCCGCGCCTGATTGTGAAAATTGCGCCTGCGGTAGCGAAAGCGGCGATGGATTCCGGCGTGGCAACGCGGCCGATTCCGGACTTCGATGCTTATGTCGAAAAGCTGTCGGAGTTTGTCTACAAAACCAATCTGTTTATGAAGCCGATTTTCTCTCAGGCCAAAAAAGACGCCCGTCGGGTGGTGATGGCCGAAGGGGAAGAGGAGCGTGTTTTGCAGGCGACGCAGGAGCTGATTTCTCTGGGATTGGCAAAACCAATTCTGGTCGGGCGGCCAAGCGTGATCGAGATGCGTATCAAGAAACTCGGTTTGCAGATTGAAGCTGGCCGGGATTTTGAAGTGGTGAATAACGAATCAGATCCGCGTTTCAACGAATACTGGCGTGAATACTATGAGCTGATGAAACGGCGCGGCGTCTCGCAGGAGCAGGCGCGGCGGGCGGTTATCGGCAATCCGACGCTGATTTCCGCCATCATGCTACTGCGCGGCGAGGCTGACGCTATGATTTGCGGAACGGTCGGTACCTATCACGAGCATTACGATATCGTTGAAAAAGTGTTCGGGTTCCGCGAGGGCGCACACGTTGCCGGCGCGATGAATGCGTTGCTGCTGCCGAGCGGGAATACGTTTATTGCGGACACTTACGTCAATGATGATCCGACCGCAGAACAGCTGGCCGAAATCACGCTAATGGCGGCGGAAACGGTACGGCGGTTTGGTATCGAACCAAAAGTGGCTCTGCTGTCGCATTCCAGCTTTGGCACTTCTGACAGCCCGGCAGCGCTCAAAATGCGGCGGACGCTGGAGCTGGTGAATGCGCGTGAACCTTCGCTGGAAATAGACGGCGAGATGCACGGCGATGCAGCGCTGGTCGAAAGTATCCGGCAGGACATCATGCCGGACAGCCCGTTAAAAGGGGCGGCGAATATCCTGATCATGCCAAACATGGAATCGGCGCGTATCAGCTATAACTTGCTGCGGGTGTCGAGTTCAGAAGGGGTCACGGTAGGGCCGGTGTTAATGGGCGTGGCGAAACCGGTGCATATTCTGACGCCGATCGCTTCGGTCAGACGCATTGTGAATATGGTGGCTTTAGCGGTAGTGGAAGCGCAAACCGAGCCTCTTTAATTTCCCCGTCATCCTTCGCGCTGCAGATGCGTTGGCTGCACTCGTAAACCCGAATCACTGACCTGTGTCAGTTCATCGGGTTCGCTCAATTGCCGCCTTTTTGCAGCACGAATGATTTAGGGGAAAGCTTCTCTTCCTAAGTAAATCAGTATTTCACTTCGCCGATACGCTCGAGCGCATCAACGATTAAATCCCAGAAACGCTGATGGTCGAGTTTTACCGCGACCTGCGTATGGCAATCGGGCGGCGGCGGTGAACGGAAGTCAGCAACCGTCATGCCGAGCGTTAAGGTGCCGGTTAGCTCAATGTCTACCGGGACTTTTTGTACGGTCATTACGTTCGGGTCGATGACGTAGGCCACGGCGCACGGATCATGAACCGGCGGGGAGTCAAAGCCCTGGCGATCTTTGTAGCTCAGGCCGAAGAAATCGAGCAACTCACCGACGAATTTCGCCGGTTGTGTGCCGACAGCGGCGATTCGTGCGGCCACTTCTGGTGTGGCTAATGCCTGATGCGTGAGGTCTAGCCCGACCATGGTCAGCGGCCATTTTTCGTTGAAAACGATGTGTGCGGCTTCGGGATCAATCTTGATATTGAATTCAGCCACGGCGCTCCAGTTACCCACATGGTAACCGCCGCCCATCAGTACGACTTCTTTCACGCGTTCGGCGATGCGCGGTTCTTTTCGCACGGCCATGGCGATATTGGTCAGGCCGCCGGTCGGGACCAGCGTGATGGTTTTGGGCGGATGCGACATGATCAAATCAATGATCAGGTCGATGGCATGAACGGGTTCAAGCGTGATGGCCGCTTCCGGTAAAACCGGGCCGTCAAGGCCGGATTCTCCATGGATTTCGTCGGCCACTTCGATTTGCCGCACCAGCGGGCGGGTGGCTCCGGCGGCAAACGGGACGCCGGTCAGGTTGATGACGCGGGCAACGGCCAGCGCATTACGGGTGACTTTTTCCAGCGTCTGATTGCCGACCACGGTGGTGACGGCGAGCAGTTCGATATCGGGATTCCCGTGGGCGAGTAACATCGCGATGGCATCGTCGTGCCCCGGATCGCAATCCAGTATGATCTTTTTGACCATTTTTATTATTCCTTTAAATGTAGTGGTACAGCAGGTTCCTCTGACCGGATTTTAGCGTTTGGCCTGTTGCAGCCACTTATCCAGTTCATTGGCGAATTGCTGGCGGTCACGCTGATTAAGCGCAGGCGGTCCGCCGGTTTGCACGCCGCTGGCGCGCATGGTGTCCATAAAATCGCGCATGTTCAGGCGTTCTTTAATGGTTTCAGTGGTGTAACGCTCGCCGCGCGGGTTCAGCGCAACGCCCCCTTTTTCGATGACTTCCGCCGCCAGCGGGATATCCGCAGTGACCACCAGATCACCGGGTTCGGTGCGTTTGACGATTTCGTTATCGGCGACGTCAAAACCTGCTTCGACGCGCAGGGTTCGCAGGAATTTCGACGGTGGCGTGCGGATCGTCTGGTTCGCCACCAGCGTCACCATCATGCCGGTGCGTTCGGCGGCGCGGAACAACACTTCTTTGATTACGTTCGGACAGGCATCTGCATCAACCCAGATTTGCATCAGCGTTTCTCCCCGTTCAGCCAGTCGCGAACCGGCAGGAAATAGGTGTACAGCGCGGCTTCCGGGCTGCCTGCTTCCGGCTGATAACTATATTCCCAGCGAACCAGCGGCGGCATGGACATCAGAATTGACTCCGTGCGGCCTCCGGTTTGCAGGCCGAACAACGTGCCACGATCCCACACCAGATTGAATTCCACATAGCGGCCACGGCGGTAAAGCTGGAACTGGCGTTCACGTTCTCCCCACGGCATCGCTTTGCGTTTTTCGACGACCGGCAGATAAGCGTCGGTGAAGCCGTTGCCCACCGCCTGCATGAACGCAAAGCAGGTGTCAAAATCTGGCGTATTCAGGTCATCAAAGAATAATCCTCCGATGCCGCGCGCTTCATTGCGGTGTTTGATAAAGAAGTAATCGTCACACCATTTTTTGTATTTCGGATACACGTCGTCGCCGAACGGCTGACATAGTTGTTGTGCGGTCTGATGCCAGTGGCGGGCATCTTCTTCAAAACCGTAGTAAGGCGTGAGGTCAAAACCGCCACCGAACCACCACACCGGCGCTTCACCGGGCTTTTCCGCAATGAAGAAACGCACGTTGGCGTGGCTGGTGGGCACGTAAGGATTGAGCGGATGAATAACCAGCGAAACGCCCATTGCCTGGAAACTGCGACCTGCCAGCTCAGGACGATGCGCGGTGGCTGATGCGGGCAATGTGGCACCGGAAACGTGCGAGAAATTCACCCCCGCCTGTTCGAAGACTGCGCCGTTGGTCAATACCCGGCTCTGGCCGCCACCGCCTTCTTCGCGAACCCACTGGTCTTGCGCGAACTGGCCTTTGCCATCGGCGGCAGCCAGCTGCTGGCAGATGTGGTCCTGAAGCTTGAGCAGGAAGGTTTTGACTTGTTGTATGTCGGGGATCGATTGGCTCACGGGCAAACTCACAGACGTTGACTGAAAAGACATTCAGCGCCTTGCGGGCGCTGAATGATAAAAAAGTGGTGGTTATTATAACCCCAAAACCTGTCGGATCGCCCAGAACAACCCGCGCATCTGCGGCGCGAAGCAGGAAGGTTATCGTGGCTTACGTTCGTTGGCGTCGAAATAGCTGAAGAAATTCACAATTCCCTGAGAAATGGCCTGCGCGATTTCACGGCGGAACGCGGTGGTGCTGAGCAACTGTTCTTCCTGATGATTGGTGATGAACGAAGTTTCTACCAGAATCGATGGAATTGACGGGGATTTCAGCACGGCGAACGCAGCCTGTTCTGTCTGCTGGCTGTGCAGATGGTGGATCGGACGGATCCTTTCGAGAACGTGATGGCCTAGCGTCAGACTGTTTTTAATGGTGTCGGTCTGGACCAGATCGAAAAGCACCTGTTGCAGATAGTTATTGTCTTCTTTGGCGTATTTCGCGCCCGCAACCAGATCGGCATCGTTCTCTTTTTTCGACATATACCGTGCCATAGCGCTGCTCGCACCGCGGTTTGACAGCGCAAATACCGATGCACCGGAAGCGCTCGGGCTGGTGTAACCGTCGGCATGAATCGAGACAAATAAATCAGCCTGATGCTGATGTGCCAATTCCACACGCTGATAAAGCGGAATGAAGTGGTCTGAATCGCGCGTCAGCCGGACCTCAATGTGGCTCTGATCGCCGAGGAATTCACGCACGTAGTTGGCGATTTCCAGCACCACATGCTTTTCTTCTGAGCCTTCATGGCCGACAGCACCGGAATCAATCCCGCCGTGGCCGGGGTCAATCATCACCAGCTTTTTAGCGCCTGGCGGTTTCGGTGCCGGGGCGGATTTCGTGATGTGTTCCTGCTGCGCGGCGCTGGCGGAACGGGAACCAAACGCGGCAATCGCAAGCCCCAGGCCGGACAGCAACAATTGGCGACGGGTGGCGGCAGCGGGAAGAGGCTGGAAATGCAAAAATTTGTTCAGGGGGTTTAACATCAGTCCATTACCGTCAGAAAAAAAGCAGAATGCCTTATGTTATAGAGTATCTATTTTATAGTTTCGATCTGAGAACTATTACTTTTTATGAATAATGTGTCGCGAATGAATATTTCGACGAATAAATATCTGTTCAGTGAATGGCTTATAAGATCCATAACCGGTGAAATTCATCGATAAAATACGGTCGTTTATCCTCCAGATTGTGATTTTGATGTTGCGTATCAAGCAGATCACGCGATAATTAAATAAACCCTCATTAACAGCGGCGAACAGTGATGGAAATTCGCGTATACCGTCAAGAAGATTTCGAAGAAGTTCTGACCTTATGGGAGCGCTGCGATCTGCTGCGTCCGTGGAATGATCCTGAACTGGATATTGAACGCAAAATTAACCACAGCCCGGAGTTTTTCCTGGTGGCGGAAGTCGGTGGTGAAGTGGTAGGTACGCTGATGGGTGGCTACGACGGCCATCGTGGCTCGGCGAATTATCTGGGAGTTCACCCGGATTATCGCGGGCGCGGGATTGCGAACGCGCTGGTGAATCGTCTCGAAAAGAAACTGATTGCGCGCGGCTGCCCGAAAATGAATTTAATGGTGCGTGCCGAAAATGATGCGGTAGTCAGCATGTATGAAAAACTGGGTTACGAGATTTCAGATACGTTATTGCTCGGCAAGCGTCTGATTGAAGATCAGGAATACTGAAACCCCGTTGAATTCCGGCAATAACGGATAATAAAAAGCCCCGGCGGATGAC
>NZ_JAFMOZ010000004.1:0-255 GCF_019049615.1 Rahnella sp. BCC 1045
ACTGCCTGATGGAGGGGGATAACTACTGGAAACGGTAGCTAATACCGCATGACGTCGCAAGACCAAAGTGGGGGACCTTCGGGCCTCACGCCATCGGATGTGCCCAGATGGGATTAGCTAGTAGGTGGGGTAATGGCTCACCTAGGCGACGATCCCTAGCTGGTCTGAGAGGATGACCAGCCACACTGGAACTGAGACACGGTCCAGACTCCTACGGGAGGCAGCAGTGGGGAATATTGCACAATGGGCGCAAGC
>NZ_JAFMOZ010000005.1:0-255 GCF_019049615.1 Rahnella sp. BCC 1045
TTAAGCCACCTGAAGGGACGTTTAAGACTAAGACGTTGATAGGCTGGGTGTGTAAGTGCAGCGATGCATTGAGCTAACCAGTACTAATGACCCGAGAGGCTTAACCTTACAACACCAAAGGTGTTTTGGATTGACTCTGTGCGAGACCGAGATTTTTCAGCGTAATGTTCCGAGATTGGTTCGTAGTGCAAGCCTGAGAGAGGGTGAGCGGTATGAATGAAACAGAATTTGCCTGGCGGCAACAGCGCGGTGGTC
>NZ_JAFMOZ010000006.1:0-255 GCF_019049615.1 Rahnella sp. BCC 1045
CGTAGTGGCTCGTTATCACGCCTCAGGGTTAGTATGCAACCGGATTTACCAGGTCACACCCCCTACACGCTTGAACCGGGACAACCGTCGCCCGGCCAGCCTAGCCTTCTCCGTCCCCCCTTCGCAGCAACACCAAGTGCAGGAATATTAACCTGCTTCCCATCGACTACGCTTTTCAGCCTCGCCTTAGGGGTCGACTCACCCTGCCCCGATTAACGTTGGACAGGAACCCTTGGTCTTCCGGCGTGCGGGTTT
>NZ_JAFMOZ010000007.1:0-255 GCF_019049615.1 Rahnella sp. BCC 1045
CAAACTCTTCAATTAAAAGTTCGATTTGCTTAAACACGTTAAGCGGTGCTCAAAGTTTACTTTCGTAATAATTCACTAAATGAATTACTGCTTGGTCACTCTAAGACTTGATATTTTTTGCCACCGAAGTGGCTGATATCGTCTTGTGAGTGCCCACACAGATTGTCTGATAAATTGTTAAAGAGCATGCCGCGGTTCGCAAGGAATCTTATGCGGCGCGGGAGGCGTATATTACGTCTTCCCGCTGAAGAGTCA
>NZ_JAFMOZ010000002.1:0-250 GCF_019049615.1 Rahnella sp. BCC 1045
TTACCACTTTGTGATTCATGACTGGGGTGAAGTCGTAACAAGGTAACCGTAGGGGAACCTGCGGTTGGATCACCTCCTTACCTCAAGATACGCATTGTGCAGTGTCCACACAGATTGTCTGATGAAAGTAACGAGCAGAAATACCTTAATAGGCTTGTAGCTCAGGTGGTTAGAGCGCACCCCTGATAAGGGTGAGGTCGGTGGTTCAAGTCCACTCAGGCCTACCAATTCGTCCTCATGCTGCGTTGTC
>NZ_JAFMOZ010000001.1:0-226 GCF_019049615.1 Rahnella sp. BCC 1045
CTCTAAGACTTGATATTTTTTGCCACCGAAGTGGCTGATATCGTCTTGTGAGTGCCCACACAGATTGTCTGATAAATTGTTAAAGAGCAGTGAGTTACGCGCTTTCGCTTGCTAACTCGAGGTGGCGTATATTACGCTTTCCTCATTCAGTGTCAACCGTTTATTTCATCCGGTTGCCGCTGTTTTTAATCTTTCCGACCCGGTCACTTCGTGATGTTGTTCACGT